>CALDNY010000103.1 GCA_937914685.1 uncultured Kordiimonadaceae bacterium | reverse complement strand
CGGTCCGCGCGGTCCCTGGCCAGGACGCCGGGAAACGCCGCCGCGACCGCCGCGCCGCCGCTTGAACCACCGGGGGTCATCTCTAAATTCCAAGGGTTTCGTGTGATCCCTGTTAATGGGCAATCCGTAACCCCTTTCCAGCCAAATTCTGGCGTCGTGGTTTTGCCCAATAAAACAGCATTATGTTCTTTTAAACGCGCCACCGCAGGGGCGTCTTCGAGCCACGGCCCTTTGGCATCGGTGGTGTTTGAGCCGCGCAATGTGGGCCAGTTTTTTGCTATAACTAAATCTTTAACCGTGGTAGGAATTCCGTCTAAGCGTCCCTCAGGCTGGCCGCGCTGCCAGCGTTCTTCTGAATTTTTAGCGGCCTTAAGCGCCCCTTCTTCATCAACCATAACAAAGGCATTTACCGTATCATTATGGCGCGAAATCGTTGCTAAAACTTCCTTGGTCACTTCTACAGGAGAAAGACTACCATCGGCATATTTTTTTAAAAGTTCAGTGGCACTCAGCATATTAATTTTAGTCATATTCATGTTCCTATTTTTTTATAATGAAACTCTAATCAGGTAATTTGACCTACGTCAAGGAGGCTTTTATTAAAAACTTTAGGGTGGGACAAATTGATACAAAAAATTAATTGGATATTGCTATGAATCTCGCAGAAACTCTCCTTCATGCACTTAAAAGTCATGGTGCAAAAGAAATTTTTGGTATTCCCGGTGATTTTATTTTGCCTTTCTTTAAAGTAATGGAAACAAGCAAAATACTTCCCTTTTATACCTTAAGTCACGAGCCTGCTGTGGGTTTTGCCGCCGACGCCGCCGGGCGCGAGAATGCCACGCTTGGTGTGGTCGCGGTTACATACGGTGCGGGTGCCTTTAATGTGCTTAATGCGGTGACGGGGGCTTACGCCGAAAAAAGTCCGCTTGTTATTATTTCTGGTGGTCCGGGAATTCGCGAAGCTCATCTTGGTGTGTTGTTGCATCATCAGGCTAAAACTTTAGATTCTCAACTTAAAATATTCAGCGAAGTCACTTGTGATCAGGTCGTCTTAAACGATCTTAGAACCGCCGCAAAAGATATCGCCCGTGTGCTGCGGTCTTGTCGCGAGCAAGCCCGCCCCGTTTATATTGAAATTCCGCGAGATTTAACCTTTAGTCCGTGTGAGGCGGCAATGCCTGCGCTCCCGTCCCCCGTTGATGATCATGCTGTGGCGGCTTGCGCTGATGAAGTCTTTGCCCGCTTAAAGTCTGCTAAAAATCCTGTGGTTATGGCAGGTGTGGAAATTCGCCGTTTTAATTTAGAAAAAAAATTATCTATACTTTGCCAAAAACTCGCCATACCAGTGGCGACCAGCTTTATGGGTCATGGATTATTAGTAGAACCAGAAGATCCGCTAATTGGTACTTACATGGGGATCGCAGGCGAGCAGGCGGTCAGTGCATCTGTTGAAAATTCTGATGCGCTTTTATTATTAGGGGTGATTTTTTCAGATACTAATTTTGGTGTTTCAAAATCCCGCATCAATATGAGCAAAAGCATTATCGCCGTTGACCGAAATGTCAGTCTTGGTCATCATATATATCAAGAAATTCCCATTGCTGATTTAATTGATGCTTTGCTTGATCGCGCCCAACATGACGCCCCTGCAAATATTAAGATGCCTAAAAAACCACCCCTGCCCGAAGGCGGCTTATGCGATGATGATCAAAAAATAGAACCACAGGATATTGCCAAAGCGATTAATGATCTGTTTGATCAAAAAGGCAAAATGAAAATTGCCAGCGATGTCGGTGATTGCTTATTCACCACATTAAGCATTCAATCAACCTCGTTAACGGGGCCTGCTTATTATGCGGGAATGGGTTACGGCGTGCCTGCGGGCATGGCAATTCAGGCAACAACAGGACAAAGACCGCTTATTTTAGTAGGCGATGGTGCTTTTCAAATGACAGGCTGGGAATTGGGCAATTGCCGCCGATATGGCTGGGACCCGTTGGTGATTGTCTTTAATAATTGCAGTTGGGAAATGCTTAGAACTTTTCAACCAGAAAGCAAATTTAATGATTTAAGCGATTGGCACTTCGGCGAAATTGCCAAAACATTAGGCGGCGATGGATACCGGGCAACCACCAGAAAAGAGCTCAAACAAGCCCTCGAAACCGCCTACGAAACAAGAGGGAAATTCCAACTGGTTGAAGTGATGATGGACCGGAAAGCCATATCCCCCGCCCTTAAAAGATTTACGGACGCGATAAAAGCGGCAGGTTAAAAGCACCATCTTGATTATTTGGCGAGATATTGATGAAAAAGCAAAAACGGCAATGGCAATGGAGAAATAATTATCCTTCAACCCTAAAGCCGACCTTTAACTAGGCTTTCTTACAAATATGCCCTGACATGATCTGCTACTTATGATTTTATGAATTATGAATAACTATACGCCTGATCGGTAAAATTTACAATTGAGGCCTCAAGGCATCCACTTGTAACTGCTTTAAAACCGCCTGCGCTGTATCCAAATCCCTTTCATGTATAAAGACATGATCATAGATAAGCGCACATTGCGGGGTCACAGAAACTCCCGCTTCGCCGAGACGCGAAATGGCGGGTTTTAAATACCCCGACACAGTCACATCAAGCGGCACATCGAATGTGATACATTTTAAGGGACCATATTCTTCACGGTGTTTGACATCTTTACCCCGACCTTGCCATGCATCATCCGGTAATATCACTGAAATTTCATGGTGATCACAAATGCAGGACGTTATTTCGCCCCCCGCCCCTACCTTCGCCATAAGATCAAAAACGACAGTCTTATTCCCAACATCAAACGCAACCATACGGTATAATCCATCCCAAATAATAAGATCAGACTGCGCCCAAAGCTCCCTGACACCCTGATTTGAAAATAACTTCATTCGACACTCCCTATGTTTTGCTTAAAATATACTGTAAGTGATAAATGAATATGATGCGCTTGTTGATTTGGCCTTTAACGTCGGTGCCACGGCATTGAATGAAAAAAATAGCCCTGATCTTAATGATGCCATAAAAGCGGGTGATTATGATGCAATTGCAGATAACCTTAGATATTCATTAGCTAATGGTCAAAGATCTCAAGGTCTTGTAAACAGAAGCGATTCTCGAAAAGATATTTATAAATATGGGATATACGGAAGGAGATATTAATGAAAATATCAATGGTAATATTGATATCATTAGTCGTTATGCAGGGGTTTTATTCCTCTGCATTAGCGCAGGGCAATCCAAGTCTTATGAAAAGCACTGAGTGTCTTGAGCAAATTTGGGTGAGGACGAAACCTACAGAAGAGGAAAAGAAATTCGACCTTGATAATGATGTAAATTTACATAATAGGAGTTTTTCGTGCTTTAGCTCCATTTCCGCGACAGAAATTCATAAAGTACTCTCCGAAGTAAAAAAAGCTGTTGCAACGAATGATAAAGCAAGACTTGCTAAAATCGCGGTCTATCCTTTTGGATATTGGGTTAAAACAGAGAAACCAACCGAATATGGTTATTACTCGCCAAAAGAGGCACAAAATGAACAGGAATTTATCAAAAGATATGACGAAATAGTCGTTCCAGAATTTCAGAAAATTATTAAGTGTGCCTCTCTTAAAAAATTATTGGCGCATAGGGATGGCGTAATATCATTAGCGACATCCTACATATTTTTCTCTAAAGAACCAGACAACAACAAAGACATCGTCAGGGATTTCCTAAATTATCCATTAAGACTTTCATCTATAAGTCTATTCGTGAAAAGGCACGAAAACTGGATTGAGAAAAATTGTAAATAAAATTATGGAGAACACTGGAT
>CALDNY010000102.1 GCA_937914685.1 uncultured Kordiimonadaceae bacterium | reverse complement strand
CATATTGACCGCAAAACAGGCGATATAAAATTATATCGGGTTCTTGAGGTTGTTGAAAATGTTGAAAATCACTCCACAGAAATTACCGTAGAAGATGCGGAAAAATTTAAGGAGGGAGCCGTCCTTGGCGATATTGTTGCCGATGAAATTCCTGCTATTGATTTTGGCCGTGTCGCGGCGCAGACAGCAAAACAGGTTATAGTACAAAAAGTACGTGAGGCGGAACGCGCCCGTCAGTATGAAGAATATAAAGATAAAATCGGCGAGCTTATTAACGGCGTTGTAAAACGGGTTGAATATGGAAATGTTATTGTAGATATAGGATCAGCTGAAGCAATTATTCGCCGTGATCAACTTATCCCAAGAGAGCATATTCGTAATGGTGAACGGGTACGCGCCATTATTCAAGACGTTCGCGAAGAGCTTCGTGGGCCACAAATATTTCTATCCCGTAGCCATCCTGACTTTATGGCAAAATTATTTGCCCAAGAAGTGCCTGAAATTTACGACGGCATTATCACAATAGTGGCTGTAAGCCGTGACCCTGGAAGTCGTGCCAAAATCGCGGTGACCAGTAGTGATCCTAGCATTGATCCCGTTGGGGCTTGTGTTGGTATGCGCGGTAGCAGGGTTCAGGCTGTTGTTGAAGAATTGCAAGGGGAAAAAATTGATATCATTCAATGGTCGCCAGATCCTGCAACATTTATCATTCGCGCTCTTTCCCCGGCTAATGTTTCAAAGGTGGTGATTGACGAAGAGGCCTCAAGAATGGATGTTGTTGTAGCCGAAGATCAATTAAGTTTAGCCATTGGTCGTCGCGGACAAAATGTACGCTTGGCCTCACAACTTTCAGAATGGCAGGTCGATATTATGACCGAAGCAGATGAAAGTGAACGCCGCCAAGCAGAATATAAAGAACGCAGTGAGCTCTTTATGAATTCACTTGATGTTGATGAAACATTGGCCCTTCTTCTTGTAGGGGAAGGCTTCCGTAACCTCGAAGAGGTCGCCTATGTTGATCCAAATGAATTTGCGGGAATCGAAGGCTTCGATATGGCGCTTGTTGAGGAATTGCAAACCCGCGCGCGCGACGCTATCAATTCTCTTTCTCAAGCAGCAGAAATTAAACGTAAAGAAATCGGCGTGGAAGACGATCTGACCACCATAGAAGGGCTAACATTACCAATGCTGGTTACCCTTGGTGAAGCAGGTGTCAAGACCCTTGATGATTTAGGGGACTTGGCAGGCGATGAATTGACCAGCCCAGAAGACGGTCTTCTTCGTGATTATGATCTAAGCCTTGATCAAGCAAATGAAATTATTATGGCTGCGCGAGCCCATTGGTTTGATGATGAAGAAAGTCCTGCTGAGGAAGATGGTCCTGTTGAAGAAGATGCGGTAATAGAGGAAGCTTCTAAGTAAGCTGACTGGAAATGAGATTTGATAAAGCAAATAAGAAAGCGAAAATGTCTGGTAACAAAGGAGGTCTATCCTTCTTATGAACTTATTCGTTTTGTTTGTGGGCCTCAAGGAAAGATAATTCCTGATGTGGCTGCAAAGCTTCCTGGGCGCGGATGCTGGGTATATGCTAAACGGGAAATTTTAGAGCAGGCGGTTAAGAACAAGATATTTTTACGATTTGGGTATCAAGTATTATCGGCGGCTAAGTCCAAAAAGGCAGATATCGAAGATCTTGAAGAAGATGAGACGGCGCAAAAATCAATAGGAAACGTCACGGTGGATAATGATCTGCCAGATCTTATTGAAATATTGTTATTAAAACGGTGTTTGGATTATTTAGGGTTGGCAAATCGAGCGGGTAAATTGCTTAGTGGATTTGAAAAGGTAAGAGCAAGCCTAAAGAGTGGCAAATCGACCGTTTTAATAACGGCTATTGATGGTGCTACAAACGGGCGCAATAAAATGTGTCAAGGACTTGATAATTTACGGGTGGTCGATATATTTAGTCGTGCTGATTTAAGTAAGGCCACTGGGTTAGAGAATGCGGTACATTTAGCATTATTGCCCGGCGGGATATCAAAAAATCTATTGCGGGAAATTTCTCGTTATGGGCAGTGTAAAAAAATGGTTATATAATAAAACTGACTTTACTTTTATAATAAGAGTATAAATCAGGCTTTAAGGCGATAAAAGAATGAGTGACGATAAAAACAAAAAAACACCTTTATCAACATTGGGGCGTAAAACCCTTCAGATGAGGCCTGCTGGCGCGCCGTCTATGGGGTCGAGTTCATCGAATGTTGTGGTTGAGCGTAAGAAAAAACTTATCTTGCCAGGTCAAAAACCTGCGGCAGATGTCGCCCCTATCACGCCTAAATCAATTTTCAAGACGCCGTTTGTGCAGGATAGAAAAACCACACCTCCTCCTTCAATGAAGGATGAAAATAAGCGTGGTAATTTGTCGGAAAGCGAACGTGAAAAGAGAGCTAATGTTCTTGAATTAGCGAAAAAAGAAAGCGGAGAAAAAGTAAGATTAATTACAGAGCAGGCAAAGCGCAAAGCGGTGGAAGACGCTGCGATTGCAGAAAGACTAACAAAAGAGGCGGTGGAAAATAAAAATAAGATCGCCCCCGAAACACAGAAAAATAAAGAAGACGCAGAAGATAAACGTCAGGCTGACCTTGAGCTGAAAAATAAAATTGAAGCACAGGTTGCACAAGAAGAAGCTCAGAAGGTGGCGACTAAAGTAATAGAAAGCCAGGCTGCGGAATTAAAAGAAACTAAGCCGTCTAAAAACCCAGATGAGCATAAGCAAACACCCCCTAAACGGGAGGAAACTAAAAAAGACCGCAATGATGATAATCGACGTCGCGGCGGGCGACTTACGGTTTCTCAAGCACTCTCTGGAAATGCGGATCGTCAAAGAAGTCTTGCATCATTGAAACGTAAGAGGGCAAAAGAAAAACGTCAAAGCGGTCTTGTTGAGCCGGCAAAGAAACTTTTCCGCGAAGTGATTGTCCCTGATCAGATCACGGTGGCTGAACTTGCTAATCGAATGACAGAAAAGACTAATGATGTTATTCGTGCCTTAATGAAAATGGGCGTTATGTCAGGGGCTAGCGACAATGTTGACCATGATGTGGCAGAATTGATCGTTGAAGAATTTGGCCATAAATTAAAGCGGGTTAGTGCCTCTGATGTGGAAATTGATCTTGGTGGTATTGTTGATGTAGAAGGTAATTTATTATCGCGGGCGCCAGTGGTTACGGTCATGGGTCATGTTGATCATGGTAAAACGTCTATTCTTGATGCGTTGCGCAAATCTAGCGTTACTGCAGGTGAAGCGGGCGGCATTACCCAGCATATTGGTGCCTATCAGGTTAAGCTTTCAAGCGGCAATAAAATTACATTCCTTGATACACCCGGCCATGCGGCCTTTACCGCCATGCGCGCGCGCGGGGCACAGGTGACGGATATTGTGGTGCTTGTGGTGGCGGCGGATGATGGCATTATGCCACAAACTATCGAAGCTATTAGCCATGCAAAGGCGGCGGGAGTTGCCATTGTTGTTGCGATTAATAAAATAGACGCCCCAGGGGCAAACCCCATGAAAGTGCGGCAAGATTTATTGCAACATGAAGTGTTTGTAGAAAGCATGGGCGGCGAAATTCTTGATGTTGAAGTTTCGGCGAAAGTAGGTACGGGGCTTGATAAACTTGAAGAAGCTATTTTACTGCAAGCTGAAATTAGTGATTTACGGGCCAATCCAAATCGCTCTGCAAGAGGTATTGTGATCGATGCTAAATTGGACAAAGGTCGCGGTGCGGTTGCTACGGTGATCGTGCAAAACGGCACCTTAAAAGTTGGAGACGTTTTTGTCTGTGGACCGTGCTGGGGCCGTGTTCGTGCCCTTCTTGATGATCGTGGATCACCATTAAAAGCCGCCTTACCATCGATGCCAGTTGAAGTTCTCGGGCTTGATAGCGCACCAGGTGCGGGCGATGATTTTGTTGTGGTCGAAGACGAGGCAAAAGCCAGAAGCATTGCTGACTTTAGATTAGGTCAAATTAAAGATAATAAGAATAAAACCGCAGAAGTAAGTTTGGAAAACATGTTTGACAAACTTAAAGAGGCAGAAATTTCGATGGTGCCTATTTTGCTTAAAGCCGACGTTCAGGGTTCTGCGGGGGCCATTATCTCTTCATTAGAGCAGCTAAATACCGATGAAGTAAAATGTAAAATTGTTCATAGTGGTGTTGGGGGGATTAACGAATCAGACGTTAGCCTTGCAGTGGCCACGGGTGCGCCGGTTATTGGTTTTAACGTTCGCGCCAGCAGAAATGCCGCAGACCTTGCACATAAAGAGGGTGTAGAAATTCGCTATTATTCGATAATTTATGATCTTATTGATGATATTAAATCGGTAATGTCTGGATTGCTTGCGCCAGAAATTAAAGAAACAATTCTTGGTACCGCCGAAATTCGCGACATCTTTAATGCTGGTAAAGGCAAGGCCGCGGGTTGTTTGGTCACCATGGGTGTGGTCAGACAAGGTGCTAAGGCAAGACTGCTTCGTGATGATGTTGTGGTTTATGAAGGTGATCTAGGGTCTCTTCGTCGCTTTAAAGATATGGTTAAAGAGGTTGAATCCGGCGTTGAATGCGGAATGAATTTTGCTAACTATAATGATATGAAAAAAGGCGATATCATTGAATGTTATGAAGTGGAAGAGATTGAGCGTAATCTTTAAGCCATAAGGTGGTTTTCTATATGGCTTCCCAAAAATTACGGGAAGCCATTTTATTTTAAGGATTTAAAATGTCCAAGTCCAGATTTAGCAGTGACGAAGGCCCGAGCCAAAGAATTCTTCGGGTAGGAGAGAATATTCGTCATGCGATTTCACAAATTATTGCCCGCGGCGAAATTCGCGAACCGGCCTTAGATGGTGTATCAGTCACTATAACTGAAGTGCGCTGTAGTCCTGATCTGCGCAATGCGACTATTTTTGTGATGCCTCTTGGTGGGGAAAATGAAAAAGAGGTGGTCGAGGGCTTAAACCATAGCGCAAAATTTATTCGTGGCCAGCTTTCGAAAATGGTCAGCATGAAATATTTGCCATTTATTAAATTTACATCGGACCATAGCTTCGGTGAGGCGGGTCATATAGAGGAGTTGTTAAAAAGTCCTCGTGTGGCTCAAGATTTAGCCAAAGACGATGACCAAGAAGCCTAACCGAATTCGCAAAGGGCTTAAAATTGATGGCTGGCTTGTCATTGATAAGCCGTACCAAATGGGCTCAACAAAAGTTGTCAGTAAATGTAAATACCTAACCAAAGCACAAAAAGTGGGTCACGGTGGTACGTTAGACCCGCTGGCAACGGGTGTATTGCCCATTGCTTTTGGTGAAGCAACAAAGACGATCCCTTTTATTATGGATGCCAGAAAAACCTATCAATTTACCATCTGTTGGGGCGAAGAGCGCACTACAGATGATCTGGAAGGCGAGGTTTGTGCTACCAGTGATCATCGGCCAAGCGAACAAGAAATAGTGGAACAAATTCAAAATTTTATGGGTGTGATAAAGCAACGCCCGCCGAAATTCAGCGCTATTAAAATTGAGGGTAAAAGGGCTTATGACATGGCTCGGTCTGGCGAATCGTTTGAAGTTAAAGAGCGGGAAGTGGAAATATATTCATACCAACTTTTACAATATAGTAAGGATCATGCAAGTTTCGAAGTGGAATGCTCAAAGGGCACTTATGTAAGATCGCTAGGCCGTGACATTGCGCGCAAATTGGGGACTTGTGGCTATATTTCAGCGCTACGACGAACGAAAGTAGGATCATTTGATTTAAAGCAAACGATTTCACTGGTAAAGCTAGAAGAATTGGTACATAGTGCGCCGCTTGAAGAGTGGATTCTTAACGTTATGACCGTGCTGGGCGACATCTTGGCATTGGCCGTAACACAAGAGCAAGCAGATTTTCTTAAAAATGGGAGTTTTATCCCTAAAAAAGATGTGCCTCCTTCAAGCCAAATCGGTGTGACCTATAAAGCCATGCTGGGCGATAAATTGATTGCCTTGTGTGTTCTTGATGAAAATCACTTAAAGCCGGTTAGAGTTTTTGATTTATAATATTTATTTAGGAGTTACCGATGTCGATTACAGCAGAAAAGAAACAGGAATTAATTAAAGAATACGCCATAAAAGATGGTGATACTGGTTCCCCAGAAGTTCAAGTAGCCATTCTTACACATAGAATTGTGCATCTTACAGAACATTTCAAAACACATAAAAAAGATAATCATTCACGTCGCGGCTTACTTATGCTCGTTAATAAAAGACGTAAATTACTTGATTATTTAAATTCACAAGACGTTGAACGCTATAAGACTTTGATTCAAAGCTTAGGGTTGCGCAAATAAGAAAAATGAATGTATGACCATAGGGGTTATACACAGGCTTTTTGATGAGTGGGATCAAGGATGGGCCTTGGCCCATAAATCAAAAATCTAAGCCGAAAATTAGTTGGAAATATATATGTTTAATAAACACAAAAAAGAAATTACATGGGGCGGACGCCCTCTTACAATCGAAACAGGGCGCATTGCTCGCCAAGCAGCTGGTGCTGTGATGGTAACATACGGTGAAACATCAGTTTTCACAGCCGTAACTGCCGCAAAAAAAGCAAAAACGGGAATTGATTTTTTCCCTCTTACAGTAAATTACCAAGAAAAAGCATACGCCGCCGGTAAAATACCAGGCGGTTTTTTTAAACGCGAAGCACGACCAAGTGAGGCAGAAATATTAATTTGCCGCCTTATTGATCGTCCGATCCGCCCGCTTTTTGTCTCTAGTTTTAAAAATGAAACTCAAGTGTCTTGTACGGTGATGAGTCATGACCTTGAAAACCAAGCAGATATTGTTGCTATTATTGGCACCAGTGCTGCCCTTACATTATCCGGTCTGCCTTTTATGGGGCCGATTGCAGGCGCGCGCGTTGGTTATATTGACGGTGAATACACCCTTAACCCAACAGACGAAGAACTGGCTAATTCCGAACTTGATCTGGTTGTTGCGGGAACGCGCGATGCGGTTTTGATGGTTGAATCACAGGCCAATGAACTTTCCGAAGAAATAATGCTTGGCGCGGTCATGTTTGGTCACGAGCAAATGCAAGTGGTGATTGATGCGATTATTGATCTGGCCGAAGTTGCGGCGAAAGATCCTATTGAGCTACCAAAGGAAGAAGATCATAGCAAACTTATTGCTGGCATTAAAAAAATGGCAGAATCTGGTCTTCGTAAAGCTTATGGTGAAACTGAAAAACAAATTCGTGTTGGTAAAATTTCTGAAATTAAAGATGCGGTTAAAGAAAAATTTGTTGAAGAAGGCGATGAAAAACAAAGCATTCTTGTTGGCGGTATATTAAAAGATGTTGAAAAAAGCATTGTTCGTGGTGATATCATCAAAACAGGCAAACGTATTGATGGGCGCGCCCTAGATACAGTGCGTGCGGTTGTTGGTGAAGTAAATATTCTTCCCCGGACCCATGGTTCTGCACTTTTTACTCGCGGCGAGACACAATCAATTTGTGTAACAACGCTTGGTACGGGGGATGATGAGCAATTCATTGATGCCCTAACCGGTACTTATAAAGAAAACTTCATGTTGCATTATAACTTCCCTCCTTATTCAGTGGGTGAAGTGGGCCGCTCTGGTTTTACTAGCCGCCGCGAAGTCGGTCACGGTAAACTTGCTTGGCGTGCGATGAAGGCGGTTCTACCTACAAAGGATGATTTTCCTTATACCATTCGTATTGTTTCTGAAATCACTGAATCAAACGGGTCATCCTCGATGGCGACCGTTTGTGGTGCATCACTTTCCATGATGGACGCGGGCGTTCCAATTAGCCGCCCAGTTTCTGGGATTGCTATGGGTCTTATTAAAGAAGGCGATGATTATGCCGTTCTTTCCGACATTCTTGGTGATGAAGATCATTTAGGGGATATGGACTTTAAAGTGGCCGGAACGTCAGAGGGTATTACATCTCTACAAATGGATATTAAGATCACAGGAATTACTAAAGACATCATGGAAGCGGCTCTTAATCAAGCCAAAGGTGGCCGTGCAACGATCTTAACTGAAATGAATAAAGCTCTTGAAGGCGCTCGCGAAGAAATGAGCGAGCATGCTCCTCGCATTGAAACAATCCAAGTCAAGAAAGATAAAATCCGTGAAATTATCGGTACGGGCGGTAAAGTTATTCGTGAAATTTGCGAAGTAACAGGCGCTAAAGTTGATATTGATGATGAAGGTATTGTTAAAGTGTCTTCTTCTGACGGTGCGGCCATTAAAGCGGCACTTGATTGGATCAACGGTATTGTTGCAGAGCCAGAAGTCGGTAAAATTTATGAAGGTAAGGTTGTTAAAACTGTTGATTTTGGTGCTTTTGTTAATTTCCTAGGCAGTAAAGATGGCCTTGTTCATATTAGCGAGCTTGCCGACGAACGGGTAAAGCAAGTAACGGACGTGGTTAAAGAAGGCGAAATGGTTAAAGTAAAAGTTCTTGGTGTTGATGATCGTGGTAAAGTCCGCCTCAGCATTAAGGCTGTTCTTAATGATGAAGCCAAAAACAACAAAGATGACGACAAGGATGATGCATAAGCATTGTTAATTTAGTATTGTGTAACCGGATGTGTTCTTAATTATTGTCTTTATGTTATTTGTAACAAAAACGAAAATTATAGGGGCGCGTCCGGACCGCAAATGAAAATTTGCGACGAAGGGATAACATGAAAACTATAAATTCATTAAAGATATCTGGCGCCGACGTTTTGCCACTTATTGAAGGCGGCAAAGGTATTTCTGCATCAAATGGTGCCAGTGCCGGTGCGTGGGCCGCAGCGGGTGGCGTTGGAACGGTTTCTTGCGTTAATGCTGATAATTTTGATGAAAATGGCGATATTATTCCACAAGTTTATCACGGTAAAACCCGTACAGAGCGCCACGCAGAGCTTATCCAATACGGTATTGACGGAGGCATTCGTCAAGTTAAAGACGCCCATGACATTGCTGGTGGTAAAGGACGCATTCATATTAATGTGCTTTGGGAAATGGGTGGAGCTGAACCAGTACTCGAAGGCATCTTGAATGAAACAAAAGGCATTGTTCACGGGATTACCTGTGGGGCAGGGATGCCTTATAAATTAAGTGAAATTGCCGCCAATCATAAAGTATTCTTCCATCCTATTATTTCATCAGCACGCGCTTTCGGTATTTTGTGGAAGCGGGCTTATAAAAATCAAGGGGAATGGCTCGGCAGCGTCGTCTACGAAGACCCATGGCTTGCGGGAGGCCATAATGGCCTTTCAAATGCGGAAGACCCTCTGGTTCCAGAAGATCCTTATCCCCGCGTTGTTGCCCTTCGTACTATGATGAATAAATTTGGACTTGAGCATGTTCCCATTATTATGGCGGGTGGTGTTTGGTATCTCCGCGATTGGCAACATTGGCTTGAGAACCCTGAAATTGGCCTTATCGCCTTTCAATATGGAACACGGCCATTATTGACAAAAGAAAGCCCCATTCCCCAAGGCTGGAAAGACAAGCTTACCACATTGTCTAAAGGTGATATTTTACTTCACCGCTTTAGTCCAACAGGGTTTTATTCATCGGCTGTTCGCAATGATTTATTACGTCAATTAGAAGGCCGTAGTTTCAGACAGTTTGATTTTCGCGCTAAAGCAGGTGTTGATGAAGCGTTTTCAACAGAAGTGATGATCGGTAAAAAACGTTATTTTATTAAAGAAGATGACAAGACCAAAGTTCTTGGCTGGATTGATCAAGGATTTAATAGCTCCATGAAAACACCGGATAATACGTTGATTCTGGTCGAAGAGGATCAGGCGGCGAGCATTCGGCAGGATCAAAAAGAATGCATGGGTTGTTTAAGCCAATGTAAGTTTTCAAATTGGTCAGAAAATCCCGATACCAACTATTCAACAGGTCGCGGTGCTGATCCACGTAGCTTTTGTATTCAAAAATCATTGATGAATATTGCTCATGGCTTATCCTTAGAAGATAATTTGATGTTTGCAGGGCATTCTGCATTTAACTTTGCAACGGACCCTTTTTATACAAATGGCTATGTCCCCACTGTTCAAGAATTAATGGATAGAATTGTCAGCGGCGATTAGAGCCCCTGTTAAGCCAACTTGCTAAATATATTGGTTATGTGTAAACTGTACTCAGTATAAATAGTGAAAAAGTGTTGATTAATGAACAGACCATTCTCAAAAGCATTGAAATGTTTGCAAGATGCGGACTTAAGGCCAACGCGCCAGCGCCTTGCCCTTGCCAAAATTCTTTTTGATGGCGAAGAGTGCCATGTTACGGCAGAGGGCCTCCATCAAGACGTGAATAAAATGAACGCAATAGTCTCATTGGCGACGGTTTATAATACATTGCATCAATTTACAAAAGCGGGCCTTCTTAAAGAAGTTATTGTTGATGCAAATTGCACTTATTTTGATACGAACATCAATGATCACCATCACATATATTTTAAAGATGAAGATAAATTAATAGATATTCCTGCTGATGATCTGATCATTTCTAGGTTACCAGCAGTACCACCTGGCAATAAAATAAGTGCCGTTAATGTGGTGGTCCATATGGAAAGAAATTAAGGTAAAAACATTAAGCCTAATCAAATGTTTCGTTTTGGAGCGCCCCCCAAATATTTACTTTTTTTAGCCATCCTTTAAAGCCGCCCACTTCCATCTCACACCATGTTTCTTGACACTGTAATAAGCGTCCTATGACGTCTTCTTCGGCAATGACGGTGATTTTATCAGGGTTTTCTAGTGACTTAACTAGTTCTTGTGAACCATTAATGATTAAAGCAGATCGATTTAAAGAAAGTAAAGAGCGTAAAATCCACCCTGTTGATTTGTCAACATCAACGACTTTGCGCCAATTGCCGTATTCTGCAATGACCTTCAAGGGATAACTATCTTTATAATATATCCAATCAATAGGATATTCCATTCCGGGGCCTGTGCGCATATTTGTTTTGGGATCATCAAGCGACATAAAGCGCGGCAAAGGATAACCCGATGCCCCCATTATAGTTTTATCAATTGTTTGCGCAAAAGCGCTATTGACCAACAGATAAGCGCTGATAGATAGAAATAATATTTTAGACAAGTGTTTCATAAATAAATCTTATGTATTTTTAAGGGCAATAGGTCAAGAAAAGCTTTTTCATTTGTTATCTCTTGCTGGGATAAATATAATGAACTTATTTTTATAAGAGTATTTAAAATGATTACAAAAAAGCCCTTAATTATTGTGACACGTCGATTGCCCCAAGCCATAGAAAGCAGAATGCAGGAACTTTTTAATGTTCGCCTTAATGGCGATGATCATGAATTTTCAAGCGATGATATGATGGATGCGGTTTTAGAGGCAGATGTGCTTGTGCCTACGGTTACCGATAAAATTGATGGACATGTGATCGCTATGGCAGGGCCTCAATTAAAGATGATTGCCAATTACGGCGTTGGTGTTGATCATATTGATTTAAAAGCGGCGAGAAATAAAATGATCACCGTCACCAATACTCCAGGTGTTCTGACCGAAGATACGGCCGATATGGCGCTCTCTTTAATGCTTGGCCTTATGCGCAAAATGAATGAAAGTGAACAATTACTGCGGGCAGGAAACTGGAAAGGCTGGGCACCAACTGGCATGTTAGGCTCGCGTCTTAACGGTAAAAAGCTAGGTATTATCGGTATGGGCCGCATTGGTCAAGCGGTCGCACATCGGGCAAAAGCATTTGGCCTTTCTATTCATTATCATAACCGCAATAAAATTGATCAACCTAGTGAGACGGCACTGGACGCTACCTACTGGGATAGCCTTGATAATATGATTGCACAGATGGATATTATTTCTATCAATTGTCCCCACACGCCAGCCACACATCATCTTATGTCAAGTCACCGTCTTCAATTGATGAAAAAACACGCTATCATTATTAATACGGCGCGCGGTGATATCATTGATGAAAAAGTGCTAATCAGTATGTTGGAACAAAAAACAATCGCTGGGGCGGGGCTTGATGTTTTTGAAAATGAGCCAGCGGTAAATCCACGACTTTTAAAATTGGATAATGTGGTCGCGACCCCGCACATGGGATCCGCGACCAACGAGGCACGGTTGGCCATGGGTGAAAAGGTGATCATCAACATCAAAACATTGATTGATGGTCATAGCCCACGTGACCGTATTATTGAAGAATGGATCTGATAAGATTATAAACATTGTAAATCAGGCTCAACCCATTGATGACGCGCCTTTAGGCTAAAGAGTAATTCTCTAGAATAATATTCAAAAGGATATTGCTTGGCCCCAATCTCTCCATTGATCAGATCATGGCAGGCTTTAACAAAATCATAATCTTTCACTAATGATTTTATGTAGAGATCAATGGCCTTTAGATAAAATAATGTCAGGGTATGATGATATCCTTCATGGTCAGTGTTGGGGGTATTGGTTGCTTCATTATAGGCTCTAATAACTTTTGGCATATCGCGGATCGATACTTCCAAGCCGTAGCGGTGAAGCAAACAAAATCCAGCCGTTAGATGGGCGGCGTGGGTCCATTCGGGCTTTGGCAGACTTCGGTCTGTTAAGCGGTCGGTTAAAGTTTCAATGTCAGTTCTGGTTTTGTAAATCATAATCTTTCTCATTCTATATGTGAATTAAGACAAAGCAAAGCATCACGCCAACATCGGCGTGAAGAGAACACAAAGAAAACCAGATGTAAGCTTGTTATTTTACTGGAGTGTCTGTTGTTGAAAATTTGCACACAAAATCGCCTTAATCACGTTAAGGACAAAAAAGCTATGGTCGTTAGATAGTGTCATAATGTTTCCATATTGTGTGCGCTCAATATTTATGAAAAATTATTATTTCTGTCAATGATTTATATCAATTGCAATATTTGCAATCGGGATCTTTGGGAAGTTTGATGGTACGGCTTGTGGCGGTTAAAGCATCATATATGAGCAATTTACCGGCAAGGCTTTCTCCTAATCCCACTATTTCTTTTAAGACTTCGACGGCTTGCATGGTGCCGACCACACCGGCAACGGCGCCTAAAATTCCCGCTTCAGCACAACTTAATACACCGCGCGGATGCTCGGGAACTAGGCAACGATAACAGGGTAGGCTTTTATCATAACCTTTAAAAGTCGCCAACTGGCCGTCAAACTGGCTTAAAGCCCCTGAGACAAGGGGTATTTTATATTTGATGCTCATGTCATTAACCAAAAAGCGCGTTGTGAAATTATCACAGCCATCGGCAATAATATGGTAGGATTTTATAATATCTTCGGCGTTTTCCGCGCAAAGACGCTGGTTGTGGACGATGACATTAACATCAGGATTAATCTGATTAATACTATTTTTGGCACTGGCAGTTTTTTCTTGTCCGATTGCGTCCGTTAGGTGAATGACTTGGCGTTGCAGGTTGCTTAACGCTACAGTGTCATCATCAATAATGCCGATGGTTCCAACCCCAGCAGCGGCAAGATACATTAATAACGGACTGCCCAAACCACCCGCGCCAATGACCAGCACTTTTGCCTTAAGTAATTTTTGCTGTCCGGGGCCACCAACTTCTTTTAAGATGATATGACGGGCATAGCGTTCTAATTGGTGGTCATTTAGGCTCATTTTCTTCTTCTGTTACTTCAAATTCTATGTTGTCCATGATCAATTCTTCGGCGGCATCGGCGATAATATAATGAGCCCCCGCGACAATTTTAAGATTTTCAGGTTTTATCACTTCTTTATCATTACAAAAGACCGAAAATTCACCGTACCCTAATGAATGAGCTTCGGCGATGATGCGTTCAATGGTCAGGTCTTTAGTGGCAATTGTGCTTGTGGTGCCAGCAATGGTTAGGGTCACTGTATCGGTCATGACGTGGTTCCTGTTGAGCCAAAACCCCCAGCGCCGCGGGCGGTTTCGTCAAGTTTATCTAATTGTTGCCAGGAAATTTGCGTCACAGGGGCGATCACCATTTGGGCAATGCGCATGCCACGGCTGATGATGAAATCTTGATCCCCCAGATTGACGAGAATCACTTTGACCTCACCGCGATAATCAGCGTCAATGGTGCCGGGCGTGTTTAAAATGGTGACACCATTTTTCCAGGCTAGACCAGAACGTGGCCGCACTTGTGCTTCAAATCCATCGGCTAAGGCCATGGCAAAACCAGTAGGAATGAGCATTCTTTGTCCCACTTTTAACGTGAGCGGCTCTGCGTCAGCAATCGCTGCCATAAGATCCATTCCGGCGCTGTTTTTAGTTTCATATTCGGGTAATTTTAAGCCCTTGCCGTGGGGCAAAATCTCAATGGCGACAATAGTCATTTATAATCCTTATTTAAAATATTCTTCAATCTGTTTTGTTAATTGTCGAGCCACATCCAATTTACTTTGTAGAGGCCAGTGTTCAACGCCCTCTTTTGTCACTAGATGCACTTGGTTTTCATCACCGCCCATAATATCGCCAGAAATGTCATTGGCAATGATCCAGTCGCAGCCTTTTTTTGTAAGTTTGTTTTGTGCATATTCAATGAGATGGTCTGTTTCGGCGGCAAAACCGACCACCAAAGCAGGGCGGTACTTTTTATGGGTAGAAATAGTTTTTAAAATATCAGGGTTTTCGCTCAATTTTAATTGGGGCAATGATCCCTTTTGTTTTTTAATCTTTTGCGTTGAGGGATTTTCTATTTTCCAGTCGGTGACCGCTGCCACACAGATAACACCGTCGGCAGGCAATGTTTTTTCCGTGGCTTTGAGCATTTCTTGTGCTGATTTTACAGTGATGCGCATCACGCCGTGGGGCGTGGGTAAATGTGTCGGCCCCGAGATTAGTGTGACAATAGCCCCGCGCTCACGCAAGGCTTGGGCAATGGCATATCCTTGTTTGCCCGATGAATGGTTGGCGATGTAGCGTACTGGGTCAATGGCTTCAAGTGTTGGACCTGCGGTAACAGTGATTTTTTTATTTTTAAGGGGATTATTTTGCAGTTGGCTTAAAAAAAAATCCTCTAAATTTGATATAATATCATCGACATCAGCAAGTCGTCCTGTCCCCACTTCACCGCAGGCAAGGTCGCCATCGGCGGGGGGAATGACTAAAATATTGCGTTGTTGTAATGTTTTCAAATTTTGTTGCGTTGCTGGATTTGCCCACATCTGACTATTCATAGTCGGGGCAATCATCACCGGTTTATTGGCGGCTAACAGTGTTGTGGTGGCTAGATTATCGGCGATACCCATTGCCATTTTAGCCATAAGGTCGGCTGTGGCGGGGGCCACCAAAATTAAGTCATTCTCACGGGAAAGTCTGATATGACCCATTTCCGCTTCATCGGTAAGAGAAAAAAGGTCCTGATAAACTTTGTTTTCTGAAAGGCTGCTGATAGAAAGGGGGGTGATAAATTCTGCGCCACCTTTGGTAAGAATGGCTTGGACGTTAGCCCCACGCTCTTTTAATCGGCGAATTAAATCTAAACATTTATAGGCGGCAATGCCCCCTCCTATAATGATCAGTATTTTCTTATGGTTTAAGAGATCAGCCAAATTCGAGCCTTTAAATTATTAGAGTTCTGGTCTTATTGTATATTATTTAAACAAAATATAAAGCGAATAGGCAAGCCCGCTGCCGACTAAGCCGCCAACAATACCATATAAAAATAGTTTTAGGGAGCTTCTGCGTCGGTGGCGAGTGCTTTGTAATTCACGAGTTTGTTGGAGGAAAATTTCCACGTCTTCAATGATTTGTGGAAAACGCGAGAACATTTCAACGGTTGTTTTTACCATTTCTTTGGCTATAGCAAGCGGATTTAAATTTTCGGCGACCCATTTTTCAATCACGGGGCGTGACACTTCCCACATATTAATATCTGGATTTAAATTAAGAGCAACCCCCTCTGCCGTGACCATGGTTTTTTGCAATAAAATCAATTGCGGCTGGGTTTGCATGTTAAATTTAGCGGTGGTTTCAAAAAGTTGCCCCAATAATTTTCCCGCAGAAATTTCTCGCAGCGGTTTACCGACTACAGGCTCACCAATGGCTCTGATGGCTTGTTTGAACTGAACATAATCTTGATCTTTTGGAACATAACCCATATCAAAATGAGCTTTGGCAATACGGTCATAATCCTGATTGGCAAAACCATATAATATATCGGCAAGGGCACGTCTTGTTTTGAGGTCAATGCGACCCATAATGCCAAAATCAATCGCGGTGATTTTGTTATCGGGGCAGGCGAATAAATTCCCTTGATGTAAATCAGCATGGAAATAGCCGTCATTGAGGGCTTGATTTAAAAAGCTTTGAACTAGATTTTCCGCCAATTTAACAGGATCTAACTTGGCTTTAACGATGGCGTCGCGATCTTTCAGGGGAATACCGTCGACCCAATTGGTGGTCAGCACTTGTCGACTTGTACGCTCCCAGTCCACTTCTGGTACATCATAATGGGGGTTATTCTGGGTGTTTTGTTTAAGCTCGGCGGCGGCGGCGGCTTCGATGCGCAGGTCCATTTCAAGGGCAATAACATCGGCAATGGTTTCAACGACTTTTGTCGGGCGTAAGCGCCGAGCCGTACTTGAAAACAGCTCAACAATTTTTGCCAACCACAAAAAAGCCTCTAAATCTTTACTAAAGGCTTTGGCAATGCCAGGGCGTAATACTTTTACCGCAACTTTTTTACCGTCATTTGTTTTGGCCATATGGACTTGGGCAATCGAGGCGGCAGCAATGGGCTGGTCACTGAATTCTGAAAATAATTCTTGGATGGTAGCACCCAATTCCTGCTCAATAATTTTCTTTGCTAAAGCTCCTTCAAAGGGCGGGACCTGGTCTTGTAATTTTAACAAATCAAAGGCCACTTCTGGGCCAATAATATCGGGTCTTGTGGCAAGGGCTTGACCAATTTTAATAAAACTTGGCCCTAAATTTTGCAGAGCTATAACCAAATGCGTTTCAGGGGCCGCATTAAGATCATAATTAAACTTAAACTTTCTTAGTTTCTCTATAGTTTTTGGTTGCTCACCAAACAGTTTAAAAAGATCGGTTAAGGCATCATGTTTAGATAATATATAGCCAATTTTAAGAAGTCGGGCCGTATGACGGATTGATTTAATCATCTTTTATATACGCCATCCAGAATGAATAGCGACAATGCCACCTGACAAGTTGCGGTAGGTTGCTTTTTTAAAGCCCGCATCTTCGATCATTTTTTTGAATTTTTTTTGGGAGGGGAATTTACGAATACTTTCCACTAAATATTGATAGGACTGCTTATCACCTGTGACCATACTGCCAAAATGAGGAATAAAATTAAAGGAATAAACATCGTATATTTGCTTAAGCAGAGGCAGGTCAACTTTGCTGAATTCTAAACACATAAATCGTCCGCCTGGCCTTAACACGCGGTAGGCTTCTTTTAGCGCCATGTCGATATGGGTGACATTACGAATACCAAAGCTGATGGTATAAGCATCAACGGAACAATCGGGTAGAGGTAGACTTTCCGCATTGCCGGTAACCCAATCAATAGGCCCGAAAATCCCTTGGTCAATGGCGCGGGCGCGGCCGGCTTTTAACATATTGTGATTAATATCGCAGATGGTTACTTTTGCGGGCGGGCTATTTTCATCACTTCTTTTTTGAGCCGCGTTTAAAAAACGAAAAGCAATGTCACCTGTACCACCCGCCACATCAAGCAGATGCATTGCGGGCCTTGGGCGAAGGTCGCGGATAAAGTCATTTTTCCACAATCGATGTAAGCCGACACTCATGACATCATTCATAAGGTCATATTTTTCAGCAACACTATCAAAAACCCCCCGCACGAGGGACTGCTTTTCGCTTTGTTTAACCGTGGAAAAGCCGAAATGGGTCGTGTCGTTATGATGAGCATTTTGTTTATTTGTCATATTGCGGAACATAGCGCAGTGTTGCATGCTGTACCAGAAGAAATAACAAGAGATAATATGATTTATGCCCGAATTACCCGAAGTTGAAACCACCCGCAAAGGCCTTGCTCCGCTGTTAGAAGGTAATATTATTACCAAGGTGATCAAACGCCGTGATAAAATCAGAATAGCCATCCCTTCTGACTTTGTAGAAAGAATAGAAGGAAAAAGCGTTAAACAGATTAAAAGGCGGGCTAAATACCTGCTGATTTTTTTGGATAGTGACGATGTGATCATTTGTCACCTTGGTATGTCGGGAAAATTCATTGTTAAGATAAAGGACGGCGCGCCCTTTGCCAAACATGATCATGTAATCTTTGAAACCGATCAAGGTGGCTTGGCGATTTATAATGATCCACGCCGTTTTGGACTTATGACGCTTTGTAAGGCTGAGGAGCTTGATCAACACCGGTTTTTTAAAGAGATGGCT
>CALDNY010000101.1 GCA_937914685.1 uncultured Kordiimonadaceae bacterium | reverse complement strand
CCATCTCTAAACTTGTAATATCAAACTAGAAAATAGGCCTTATGCTGAGGTCTCTGATTATGTTTAAAATACTTATATGATATATTTATATCATTAAAATAAGAGGCTAAACATGGCTAATATAGGTAATTACGTAATATATTTAATCATGATATGTGCTGTAATCGGGGCATTCGCCTCTATCCGAGATCCAGAAAAAGGACTAGGTGCTGAATTCATAAGCGGCCTGTACAGCATTGGGCCGATTTTTGTTCCTGTCGCAGGGATCATGGCGTCCATCCCCTATTTATCCCAAATAATCCCCGCTGTTTTTGGCCCATTATTCACAGCTATTGGAGCCGACCCCGCCATTGCTGCGACCACCTTCATTGCGGTTGACATGGGTGGTTATCAACTCGCTGACGCATTGGCACAAACTCGGGAAGGCTGGATTATTGCAATGGTTGTCGGCTATATGTCCGGTGCAACGATCGTCTTCTCTATCCCTGTAGGGTTGGCTATGTTGAAGAAATCTGACCACAAATATATGGCATTGGGTATTATGGCCGGCATTCTCAGTGTGCCTGTCGGTGTCTTTGTCGCTTGTGCCATTTTGGCCATCTCTAATCCTGGCGTACGCGATACGATCGCCACCAATACCGAATCGTCACTGATGCTCGCACTAGACGGGGGTTCTATTTTAATTAATATATTACCATTAATCGCCATTTGCTTAATCATTGCAGTCGGTTTAAAAGTTTTCCCAAGCCACATGATCCGAGGATTTTTATGGTTTGGCCGCGCCATGGACGCTGCCTTAAAACTGGTTTTGGTTTTCTCGATTGTTGAATATTTCACCGGTGTCTTTACCAACGTCTTTGGCGGGTGGGGTTTTGACCCTATCATTGCCGACCAAGCCGACATGTTCCGAGCATTAGAAATCGCTGGTTATATTGGCATCATGCTCTCTGGCGCATTCCCAATGGTCTATATGATTAAAAAATACCTTGCTGGCCCCATGGAAACCATTGGAGGGCGGTTGGGAATGCAAAGTGTAGGCGCTGCAGGCATCTTAGCCGCATCAGCAAATATTCTAGCAATGTTCCACTTGATTGAAGATATGAAAGCACGGGACAAAGTACTCTGTATCGCATTCGCTGTTTGCGGTGCCTTTATGTTTGGTGATCATCTAGCATTCACTGCCAACTTTCAGCCAAATTTGGTGTTACCAATTCTGCTCGGCAAATTAACGGGAGGTATATTCGGATTTATTCTAGCCTTATGGATTGCCGTACCCGCGGCTTTACGATTAGAGCAAGATAGAGCCTTGGATGATGAAGACAATAGTGAAAAAAAAAATCAAGAATTAGGCTCTGTTTAATTGATCAGCTTGAAATTTCAAATCAACGACTAGCACTCAACTCACACTTTTACTCGCGCTAAGGTCGGGTCATAAAGAGAGCCAAGCTCCATCACACATGCTACACGCTCGCTAGCAATTTCAAGTTCATATTCGCCTGAATTCAGATAGTCAATAGTGACGCCTTCTGTGTTGCGAACATAGCCATAACCTATATTGGTTTCAACCGTGTAACCCCAACCGCCACTGGTTAAATAACCAACAGGTTCACCGTTTCGGTAAATGGTCTCGCGCCCTAGTAAAATGACTTCAGGATTTTTAATGGTAAAACAAACCAAACGTTTTTTGAGCACTTGATGCTTGAGTAGTTCCAACGCTTCGCGACCCTTAAACGGCGTTTGCGTTTTTAATTTAACAGCCCAGCCTAATCCCGCTTCAAATGGTGTATGATCTGGCGTTATATCAGAACTCCAAATACGGTACCCCTTCTCTAGGCGCAGTGATTCAATAGCTCGGTAACCGGTATTTCGAATATTATATTCACTGCCCGCCGCCATAATAGCTTGATAGACATCAGCACCGGCAGAGCGCGGCATATGAAGCTCCCATCCCAATTCACCGACAAAAGTCACCCGCAGCGCACGTACGTCATGGCCACCAATATTAATCGATTGCAAGGTACCAAATGTGAACGAACCATTAGTTAAATCGGTTTGCGTAATCTGGCTCAAGACTTTGCGCGCGTCTGGCCCCATTAAAGATAATGTTGTCCAATCCTCGGTAATATCAGTTAAACTAGCATCAAGCCCTTGTGCAATATTACTTTCAATCCAAGCAAAGTCACGAGTTCTAAAACCCGTACCAGTAACAATATAATATTCATCCTCGCAGATACGACACACCGTTAAATCACATTCAATACCACCTTTATCATTAAGCAGTTGAGTGTAAATCAAGCTACCAATTGGCTTGGCAACATCGTTGGCACATATCCACGAAAGGGCTTTTTCAGCATCGGCGCCTTTTAGTACAAATTTAGCAAATGAACTTTGGTCAAAAACCACTACCGAATTACGAGCTGCTTGGTGCTCAACTCCCACCGCATGAAACCAATTTTGTCGGCTGTAAGAATATTCATCTTTTGCTTCCATACCTGATGGAGCAAACCAATTAGGCCGCTCCCAACCATTCTTTGAACCAAAACAAGCGCCTTGATCTTTCAAGCTTTGATAGAGAAGCGACGTTAACATTGGACGGCCACTTGTGTATTCTTCATGTGGCCAACTCATAGTGTAATGCTTGCTGTAAGCCTCAAGTGTTCGATTGCAAACAAAGTCATCGTTTTGATGAACTTGGCTAAAGCGCTTAATATCCACAGGCCACAAATCCATCGGCGGTTCTCCAGCCAACACCCATTCAGCCAGTGCCCTACCTGCCCCGCCGCCCGAAGCAATACCAAAGGCATTGAAGCCCGCACCGACAAAAAAGTTCTTCACTTCTGGAGCTTCACCAAGAATAAAATTACCGTCGGGGGTGAATGATTCCGGACCATTGGTTAGCGAACGAACACCGGCAGTTTCCAATGATGGAACGCGTATCAACGCCTGCTCCATTAACTGTTCAAAATGATCCCAATTGTCATTAAGTAGTGAGAAATAGAAATTTTTAGGAATGCCATTTCGAGCCCAAACAATTGGATTTGGCTCGTAGCCCCCCATCACAAGTCCGCCCACATCTTCTTTGAAATAAATAAGACGATCCGGATCCCTCAAGGTGGGCAGGTTACTCGGCACCCGATTTGGGGTCATAGGCTCTGTGATCATATATTGGTGTTCCACCGCTTGCAAAGGCACATTAACACCTGCCATCCGACCTACTTCTTTAGCCCATTGACCACAGCAGTTGACTAGTTTTTCACATTTGATAATACCTTGGGCAGTAGTGACACTAACCACTCGACCATTCTCGACAGTGATGTCAATAACAGGCGTTTTCTCATGAAATTTTACCCCTCGCATCCTTGCACCTTTCGCAAGGGACTGAGTGATATCCGATGGATTAGCCTGACCGTCAGTAGGTAAGAACGCCGCACCAACCACATCAGAAATATCCATTAACGGCCAAAGGTCTTGCGCTTCTTGAGGTGTTAAAAGCTCCATCGGCAGCCCAAAACTATGGGCAGTGGTCGCTTGCCTTTTCACTTCTGTCCAGCGGTCTTCATTACAAGCCAGACGCAGTCCGCCGTTCATTTTCCAACCCGTCGCCAAGCCAGTATCTTCCTCAAGTGTTTTATAAAGTTCAACTGAGTTTTTTAATAATTGCGTAATATTGGACGAATTTCTCAGCTGCCCCACTAATCCTGCAGCATGCCAAGTTGACCCATTGGTAAGCTGCCCGCCTTCCAAAACGATTACATCTTTCGCCCCCTCTTTTGCGAGATGATACGCCGTACTACAACCAATAATTCCGCCACCAATAATGATAATTGAGGCTTGTGTTGGAAATGTCATATTATTTATTTCTCCGAAATTTCTACAAATTCTTTATAAGCAAGATTAAAACGTGACAGGTTTTGTTGGGTATAATCTTTGTAATCAAAGTCCAATTTTGAATATTCTTCAGAGACCATACTCCACATAGATTCCCGCAACAACGAACCACATTTCATGGCGCAATAGCTATACCAAAGTTTGTCGCACAGATTAGTTTCAAAATAACTTTCCAACAACCATTTTTCTTGTACATTAGAGAGCCCATTATTGGTAGCCAAATTACTCAGATCAAATAAGGGGCTGTTAAATCCAGCGTAATCCCAATCAATCAACCACATTTTTTCGGGTGTTTCGATAAAGTTTCCAGCCAACATATCATTATGGCAGAAAGCCATATTGATCCTGCCCACAGCTTTTTCGAGCTGGATATTTATTTTCATGAGGCGGTTTAAATCATCTTTATAAACACTTGAGATGTCTTTTAAAATTGCCGCATAATTACGATTCACTTGAAATACCCAAAAGCACAACGTCCCTGCTTTTAAATGTTTTGGCACCTCGTAATGGCACTTTTTAAGGAGCGGAAGAATGCGTTCTAAAGTGCAATTTTGTTGAATATCTTCTGAGGTTAAAGTCTTGCCTAGCACAAAGCGCATAACTAATGCACCAGGGTTACTAAAAACAATCTCTGGAGAAAGACCCGCTTTAAATCCTGCCACACTGGCATTCAATTCATTAAACCGCATAACGCCATGTTCTGGGATGTCTTCACCAATTCTGACTACATAATCTTCGCCTTGATAGTGCACTTTGAAGTTTGTATTCGTTATACCGCCCGCCAAAGGCTCTGCGACGATAGGTTCCTTCCAATACGACAGTTGTTCTGCTTGTTTTTTTTCGGAAATAATCAATCATTCAACCTTGTTGTTATTTGGCCTTGTCAAAGGAACTTATCACTCCAACACTCATTCCTGCAAATATTCCTGCAAATATAAAGACATAAAAATATCATTTAAGTATTTTACGTAAACATCTCTTTCTATGGCAAGCATAATCCAGCGGCTCTTGGGTTGGCAACTCTTCTTTATATCAGATATTCAGTTTTACTAAGAAAGATCGAAGATATTCTCTTTGAAAGGGGTATTGATATCATACACAACCCGAAGATCCGCACCGGGTAGCAAAGATGCTGAAAATATGATTGGACAATATATCAATGGATTTTATAATCCTAAACAAATCCATAATTCGAGATACTCTTAAATGAATAGTAAGGATCACCATGAAGAAAATTACCAGACGTCAATTCCATGTAGGAACTGGGCTTTCCCTTATGGGTCTTGCTGGTGTTGCATCGACTGAGATCGCAACTTCTGCACCTAGGACACCGTATCAGGATAAAACACTGTCTCGTATTGTTTTTGGTTCCTGTTGCGATCAGGATAAGCCACAACCCATCTGGGATAAAATTCTGGAGCGCCACCCGGAGTTATTTATTTTTCTGGGGGATAATATTTACGGCGATACGCGCGACATGGCGGTTCTTAAAGCTAAATACGCCATACAGGCCAAAAATTATGCCCCGATCAAAGAAGTAAGTGAGGTAATTGCCATATGGGATGATCATGATTTCGGCGAGAATGATGCTGGTAAAGAGTATCCATTTAGAGATCAGTCCAAAGAATTATTCTTTGATTTTTGGGACGAACCAAAAAACAGCCCCCGCCGTCGGGAGGGGGACGGCATATACACCTCTTACCTTTACGGGCCAGAAGACAAATCCGTTCATATCATATTACCCGATTTACGCTATAACCGCGATAATTTGAAAACAGTTGATAGCCATGAAAAAGCTAAGGAAAGAAATTTTGCCGGCTTTGGGCCTTATCTTCCCATAGCCGATGAAAGCCTTTCCATGTTGGGCGAGGCTCAGTGGCAATGGCTGGAACAACAATTACAAGTGCCGTCCAAGATAAAAATCATTGGCTCTAGCCTACAATTCATTGCCACCCAACCGGGGTGGGAAGCCTGGTCGAACTTTCCGCACGAAAGACAAAGGTTAATTAATCTGATTAAAAAATATCAGGTTAACGGCGTGTTTTTTATTAGTGGAGATACCCACTGGTCGGAATTATCATGTCAAACAGATGACGTTCCATATCCAATGTGGGATATGACTTCCAGCGGATTGACGGAAACCTGGGACAATGTCAGTCCCAATATCTATCGCTGGAATGACCTAAGCTATAGCGGACAGAATTTCGGAGCGATTTATATTGACTGGGAATTGAACGATCCGTTGATCGTTTTTGAAGTCCGTGATGTCAAAGGCAACCGCGTTTTTCAGCATGCTATAAAATTGAGTTTCTTAAAAGGTAATTGGTCAGATTAGCCCTTTATTCCTTTTAAGGAGAATTAGATAAAATAGCATCAGACATTTTTTCCGCGACCATAATCGTTGGGGCATTAAGGTTTCCGTTTGTTATGCTTGGAAATACGGAGGAGTCAATCACACGCAGCCCCTCAAATCCACGAACACGGCACTGACTATCAAGTACTGCCATAGGATCTTCATCACTGCCGATTTTACAACTGCATGACGGATGATACGCGCTTTCCACATTCTGTCGTACCCATGCATCAATATCATGATCACTCTGGATAGTAGCCCCTGGCTGTATTTCTCGCCCTCTGTAGGGTTTTAACGCATTTTGCCCTAAAATATTACGGGTTAGTCGAATGGCTTGTCGCCAGTCGGCAATATCATCTTCATGGGCCAAATAGTTAAATTTTATTTCTGGCTTATCCATAGCATTTGATGATTTCACTCTGACATATCCACGGCTTTTAGGTTTATTCGGGCCAACATGAACCTGATAGCCGTGACCTTTTAATGCTGCTGTGCCATCATATCGCATAGCGGCCGGTAGGAAATGATACTGGATGTCAGGCCATTCTTTCTCAGGCCTTGAGCGAATGAAGCCACCCGATTCAAAATGATTTGTGGCCCCTAATCCTGTTTTAAACAGTAACCATTCAATCCCGATAAGAGCTTTACTGATCAACCCGAGCTTGCTATTGAGCGTTATGGGTTCTTTACACTCATGTTGAAAATAAACTTCCAAATGATCTTGTAAGTTTTCACCAACACCGGGCAGATCATGGCGAACAGCTATACCCGCATTTTTTAATACCTTGGCTGGGCCAATTCCAGAGAGCTGGAGCAATTGCGCAGATCCGATTGATCCTGCTGACAGGATAACTTCTCGGCTCGCTTGAGCTACTTTAAGAGCCTTGCCTTGCATAAATTTAACACCAGTTGCTCTTGTACCATCAAATAATATCTCCTGAACCATTGTTTTTTTCATGACCGTCAGGTTGGGTCTCTTGAGCGCAGGACGCAGGTAAGAGCGCGATGTAGACGCCCGAACTCCGCCGTCAACACTCATTTGAAATGGCCCAAAACCTTCTTGTTCAACGCCGTTATAGTCATCTGTTCGGCGGTAGCCAGCCTCAACGCCCGCATTTATAAATACCTCATACAGCGGGTTAAGGCGCATACCATTGCCATCACATACTCCAATCGGCCCCTGCCCTCCACGGTAATCATTGGCGCCACCTTGCCAAGTTTCCATCCGTTTAAAATAGGGCAAGCAATCCTGATAGCTCCAACCTTTGGCGCCCAACTCTTCCCATTGGTCAAAGTCGCGCGCGTGTCCACGTACAAAAACCATACCGTTGATGGATGATGACCCACCAAGGACTTTACCCCGGGGGCAATGCAGACTACGTCCATCAAGATGTGGTTCTTCAACAGTATCATACCACCAGTTAAAGCGCTTTGTATTCATGGGATAAGACAATGCTGTGGGCATGCTGATCATAAGGTTATGATCACTACCACCTGCTTCTAACAGGAGAACCTTGTACGTTCCGCAAGCTGTCAACCTGTTGGCCAGAACGCAGCCCGCCGAACCGGCACCCACAATTATATAATCGTAATCCATACACAGCCTATATTTTAAAGTTAACTAATTTATTTTACATTTCTTATATTGAGCGATCATCTAAACAAAACGGGGATCATGCCCCTAATAGGGTGCTTCAACGTCACCCAATTCAACGTAAACGGATTTAATCTGAGTATAATGCTCAACGGCGGCACGACCGTTTTCCCGACCAATTCCAGATTGTTTATAACCACCAAAAGGCATCTCACTAGGGGTGATATTATAATTATTGATCCAACAGGTTCCGGCTTTTAGCTCGGCAATCACCCGGTGAGCCCGTTGTACATCTTTGGTAAAGACCCCTGCCGACAGGCCCATTGTTGTATCATTAGCTCTTGCAATCACCTCATCTTCTGAGTTGAATTTCAGAACCGACATCACTGGGCCAAAAATTTCTTCTCTGACGATTGTCATATTGTCCTGACATTCCGAGAATATAGTAGGCTCCATGAAGCATCCCTTTTCAAAACCCTTTACGGTCACTTGCTTGCCGCCATAAGCAAGATGGGCACCTTCGCGTTTTCCTATCTCGATATACTTCAAAACTTGGGCCATATGTTTCTTGTGAATCAGAGCCCCCATCTGAGTTTCAGAATCTAGAGGATCGCCAATTTTCATTTTTGCCGTGCGCTTAATAAGTCTCTCAAGAAAGTCATCATAAATATTCTGCTGCACAAAAACCCTAGTGCCATTGGAGCATATCTCGCCCTGCGTATAAAAATTTGCCATGAGAGCCGCAGAGACGGCATTATCAAGATTACAATCATCAAAAATAATCAGCGGTGACTTCCCGCCCAGTTCCATAGTTACATGCTTGAGCGTAGATGCCGCTGATGCCATTATTTTCTTACCCGTACTGACCGAACCTGTAAGTGAAACTTTCGCAATGTCGTTATGTTCAACCAAAGCCTGACCGACACGAGCATCACCCTGCAGCACATTAAACACACCATCGGGCAGACCAGCCTCTGTGTATATTTCCGCCAACCGCAATGCCGTTAAGGGGGTAAATTCTGAGGGTTTAAAAATCATGGCATTACCACATGCCAATGCGGGCGCCGATTTCCAGCAGGCAATCTGGATAGGATAATTCCAAGCTCCTATCCCTGCGCAAATTCCAAGGGGTTCCCGCCGAGTATAGAAAAACGCTGATTGCAAATCCACATGTTCGCCGTGCAGACTAGGGGCTAATCCGGCAAAATATTCAATGGAATCCGCCCCTGAATATATATCAACGCTAACGGCCTCCTGAATGGGTTTTCCTGTATCAATGACTTCAAGCTCTGCAAGTTCCTGATTTCGATCCCGTAATATTTTCACGGCATTCATCAAAATTCTGGCGCGGGCCGCCCCTGTCATCCGCGACCAGACCGCATATCCTTGCTTGGCGGCTTCGACTGCTAATTCCACATCTTCTTGTGAGGCTTGCTCGATCTGTTTGATTACTTCTGCGTTTGCAGGGTTAATCGTTGGAAAAGTTTCATTTCCCAGACTGTCAACATATGTTCCATTAATATATAAACTTTTTTTCGGTATTTTTATCAAAGTAATATTCCTACTTGGTAGCCTCTCAACGTTGCTTTAATAAGTTGTGCCTTACGGATGGGTTCCATTCCCAATTTAGGCATCCTGCATTGCCGCAAGAATCTTTCTTCTTTTTACCATAATCGTGTAAACAATAGTATATAATCCAATCACAATAAGACCAATCCATTCAATTTTTAACGGCGTAAATTTATAAAGAAGAATAAGGCCAAATAACAACCCCCAATTCAGAATAATATAGCGCCCAAGGCCCAATTTATGAACCGTTAAATTCAAATTGTCCGTGTATAGACGTGTCAAGGAATCCAGAGAGTTCACCACAAAAACAACCCCGACAAAAATCATCGCAGCATTAAAGAAAGGGCTGATTTCCATGCCTTGATTATAGTAGAAATAAAGCACCGAAAACCACAGAGCAATTGGAATTGATGGGAAGATCAACAGGGATAAAAGTAATTGCCATGTTTTCAGGTTGCCAACAAAGCGTGCCACAAACTGACCAATCATAATGCTCCATGCAAACCACCAAAAAAGGTAAAATGCATGATAATCACTTACAGGCAAGACAAACTTTGGTAGGTTTGTAAAATATTCCCCTATCAAAGCTAGATTTTGGCCAAGCCCATTAAAGCCCATCCCGCTCATAAACCACATTCCTGCGATCAGAGTAAAAAACACCCAGGTCGACGTAACGCTTAAAATTTTCACGTAACGGACATGGGTGCTAGACAGAACCGCAGATAGGACAACTACTGCCACAAGTCCATACTGGAATAAAGCTGTTATGCCCTCAATATAGCCCGGCAGATATGTCAAAAACAGATATCCAGTAAAGGCACAAGTGCCGATAATGACGATATTGTTTATGAATTTCACTATCGGTATTTCAAAAATTTTAAGCTTTGGTTCAACAATACAAAAATAGAATGTCGTCAAAAAATAAAAGACCCAGATGAGAAATCCCCATGTGCCAAACATAAATGCCAATGGATTGACAAAACCATAGGAAGGTTCAGTCTCATAAATAGGAAATTCTGTCATCGGAAACATGATCAGGCCAACATCAAGGCCCGAGGTAAAGAGAATAGCGATAAAGGTGAATAAACTAACAGGCATGGGCCCTGAAACTTTTAAGTTTCCCCAACGCAAAACCACAATCATGGATGAAAGTAAAACAACAATAATTGCTACTGAAAGTATAAGCTGCATATTCTCCCCATTATTTTTATTGAACACTGATTGAGTAAACAATTAGGCCTGTTGTGTCAATATTTATAAAGCTTTTACAAATTGGTTGACATGGTTATTTTGCTAACGTAATTTACCTTACTGATTAGTTAATAACTAACATGGTGGACAAGTAATTAATGAAAAATAAGCGCGTCGCAAACGATACCTATCAAGAGATTATCAATTCCACCCTCTCCGCAATGGCAGAGGACGGCATTGCCAATTTAACGACAAAATCCATCAGCAAACGTGCGGATGTATCCACCGCCTCTATCCACTATTTTTTCGCGACAAAAGACAATTTGATTTATAATTCTTTTGTCTTTGTCATTAAATCCATACGTCTGGATATGTTAACTGCCCGCAAAGGACAGGCTGACCCCATCAAAAGGATCAAAGGGGCTATGGAAACTCACTTTTCAGCAATGCATCTGTCTGATGAGGCCGCTTATATTTGGCCTCAACTGTGGGTTCATGCTGGTTGCGATGAACGAACGGCAAAACTGGTCAGAGTGTTTGGGGCGCGTATGATATCCAATTTCACCTATGATCTTTGCGAAGCTGGTATGGGCCGTAGAGAAGCCCGTCTGACCGCCATAGAACTGCGAGCATTGGTGGTAGGACTTTGGCTGGAAAAGAAAGTAACAAAATATGCGGCTCCGCAGGAGTATAGAGAAGTTCTAGATAGTGTTTTTTCAAGGCTAGTGGAACAGACAAAAGGAAATAGAAAATGAGCAATATGAAGAATAAAGCCCGCGTTGTGGTTATTGGCGGAGGCGTCGTTGGCGTTTCCACTCTTTATCATCTGGTAAAAAAAGGCTGGAGTGATGTTGTGCTATTAGAACGACATGAACTAACTTCCGGCTCCACATGGCATGCCGCAGGTTTATTGCCCCTATTTAATATGAGCTATTCCGTTGGTCAGCTCCATAAATATTCCGTTAATCTTTATGGTAAGCTTGAAGCCGAAACGGGGCAGAATGTTGGCCTTAAAACGGTATCAAATATTCGTCTGGCCACAAATCAAGACCGCATGGATGAATATCTTCAATATGCTGGTGTAGCCCAAACCATAGGGGTAAAAGTCCAGTTTTTGACGCCTGAAGAAGTTATTGAACTTTGGCCTTTCGCCGTTAAGGATGGTTTGGTCGGGGCTATGGTCCACCCAGATGATGGCTATGTTCAACCCGCTGATTTAACCCAAGCTTTTGCCATTGGGGCAAGAGCAGGAGGGGCAAAGATTTACAGGGGAACTTCGGTTGAAGCGATCGAACAACTACCGAGCGGGGAATGGAAAGTTTCCACGGATAAAGGCGATATCATATGCGAACATGTGGTCTCAGCGACCGGTAATTTTGCCCGCCAAACCGGGGAAATGATTGGCCTTGATATTCCTGTTATCCCCGTAGAGCATCAATATATTATCACTGAACCCCATCCTGAAATTCAGGCACGTAGATCGAATGGTCTGCCGGAATTGGGTGTATTGCGTGAATCCGATGGTTCTTGGTATATGCGTGAAGAAGGCGGCGGCCTATTGCTTGGTCCTTATGAAAAGGGTGCGCCTGCCTGTTATGTTGACGGCCCCGAGAAGACGGTCGAATATGAATTATTTCAAGAAGATCTTGATCGTCTAATTCCACATATTGAAAGCGCCATCAATCGCGTTCCTATCTTTGAAGAATTGGGCATCAAGAAAATTTATAATGGCGCGATTGCTTATACGCCCGATGGTAATCCCATCGTAGGGCCCGCGTGGGATAAGAAAAATTTCTGGTTGAATGAAGGCCATAGTTTTGGCATTACGGCAGCGGGCGGTGCCGGATGGCAGCTAGCGGAATGGATAGTCGAAGGGGCACCAACAATTGATATGCTGGGGGTTGATCCGCGGCGTTTTGGTGAATATGCCTGCAAGTCATACCTGATTGAGAAAAATGAAGAAGCCTATGCCGATGTATTTTCCATACATTACCCTGATGAAGAACGCAGCGCAGCGCGACCTTTAAGAACAGCCCCTTGCTATGACCGCATGAAAGACCGGGGCGCGGTATTTGGACAATTATTTGGTTGGGAGCGTCCTAATTGGTTTGCGCCAAAAGGTGTGGCACAGGAAGATAACTGGTCATTCCGCCGATCTAGCTGGTTTGAACATGTGGGTAATGAATGTAAAAACGTTCAGGAAAATGTTGGGCTTCTTGATATGACAGCTTTTGCCAAATGCCGAATTACCGGCCCTGGAGCAGAGGTTTTTCTAAATCATATTCTCGCCAATAAAATGCCCGTGAAAATCGGACGGGTGGGCCTTGCCCATGGCCTTACCGAACGCGGCGGCGTCCATTCAGAATTTACTGTACAACGAGAAGGTGTGCAAAGTTATTATTGTGTGTCGGCGGGAGCTTATCAGCGGCTTGACCATGACTGGCTTAAAAAACTCATGCCAACTGATGGCTCGGTTCAATTTCAGGACTTAACCAACTCGATGGGTGTTTTTGTGATAGCTGGCCCGAAAGCGCGAGACTTATTACAACCCTTGTGTGGGGCCGATTTATCGAACAAAACTTTCCCATGGCTAACGGGGCAAAATACCACAATTGGTTTTGCACCGGTTAAATTGATACGGGTTAATTTTGTCGGCGAATTGGGCTGGGAAATTCATCACGGCATAGAATATCAAAACCATATCTTTGATGCGTTATTTAAAGACGGCGATAAACACGGGCTTAAACCGTTTGGCATTCGGGCTATGGATAGTCTGCGGATCGAAAAATCATATCGTTTGGTTGGCCCGGAGATGTCCATTGAATATTCGGCCTACGAATCTGGTCTTGACCGTTTTGTTTCCACCAAAAAAGAAGACGACTACATTGGCCGCAAAAACCTGATGGCTAGGAAAGAGCGCGGTGAAGAGAATGCTTTTGTGACTATGGAAGTTTTTGATGTGACGGATGCGGACGCTCTGGGTAATAATCCTATCAGCAAAGATGGAAAAGTCGTTGGCCGGGCCACTTCCGGAAATTACGGCTTCAGGCTAGACAAATCTTTGGCTTTAGCGATGGTACATCCGGATTTTTCTGAAATAGGGACTGATCTTAATATTGATATTCTAGGGAAAAGCTATAAGGCCAGAATAGTTGAAGATAGCCCTTATGATCCGACCAATGAATTTTTGCGTTCTTAAAGGAGAGAAGATGAAATATTCAGCACTATCCCTATTTGCAAATGCTTTAAGTGGACATAAAAAATGGCCCCAGCAATGGCCCGATGCCACCCCTAAAAAATCCTATGATGTTATTATCGTAGGGGCTGGTGGCCATGGTCTTGGTGCGGCTTATTATCTGGCACGGAAACACGGCATCACCAATGTGGCTGTGATTGAAAAGGGTTGGCTTGGCGGCGGTAATACTGGGCGCAATACCACGATTATCCGCTCCAACTATCTGTATGACGAAAGTGCGCGTATTTATGATCATGCTGTTGACTTGTGGGACGGGCTCTCACAAGAAATAAATTACAATGTTATGTTTTCAAAACGCGGCGTTTTGATGTTGGCTCATTCGGTTCATGATGTGCAAAGTTTTCAACGCCATATTCATGCAAACCGCCTGAATGGTGTCGATAATCGCTGGTTAACCGCTGAAGAAGCCAAGGCCTTCTGCCCGCCGTTAAATATTTCCAAAGATGCGCGTTATCCTATTTTGGGTGCGGCCCTGCAACAACGAGCGGGAACGGCAAGGCATGATTCTGTAGCATGGGGTTATGCCCGTGCTGCCGCAGCCCTTGGCGTTGATATCATTCAAAATTGTGCGGTCACAGGCATAAAGCGCGGTGCGGATGGTGCTGTTGAAGGCGTTGAAACCGAGCGGGGCTTCATTGGTGCTAAGAAAATTGGCGTCTCGGCGGCTGGCAATAGCTCTGTCATTATGGAGATGGCCGGGCTGCGTTTTCCTCTGGAAAGCTATCCTTTGCAGGCTTTGGTATCTGAACCGATCAAGCCAGTGATGCCCTGCGTGGTGATGTCAAATTCCGTTCATGCTTATATCAGTCAATCCGATAAAGGTGAATTGGTTATTGGAGCGGGGACGGATCAATATGTCTCTTATTCCCAGCGGGGTGCCCTTCATATCATCGAGGAAACACTGGCCTCAATTTGTGAAATTTTCCCTCTATTTAAACGGATGCGTATGCTGCGAACTTGGGGCGGAGTGGTGGATGTCACCCCTGACCGTTCCCCCATATTAGGCAAAACGCCTGTGCCGGGACTTTTTGTCAATTGCGGATGGGGAACAGGCGGCTTTAAAGCCACCCCCGGGGCTGCGGACTTGCTGGCCTATACCATTGCTAAGGATCAACCGCATCCTATTAATGCACCCTTTAATCTGGAGCGTTTTACCGGTGGACGCCTTATCGATGAAGCGGCAGCAGCCGCGGTCGCACATTAGGAAGATGCCATGTTATTGATCAGATGCCCCTATTGTCAGGAAGAAAGACCGGAGATCGAATTTTCATATGCCGGTGAAGCTCATATTGCTCGCCCCCTTAATCCCGATGATCTCAGCGACGAAAGCTGGGCAGAATACCTGTTCATCCGCAGCAATCGGCGAGGCCTGCATTATGAGCGATGGCTTCATGCACATGGTTGCGCACAGTTTTTCAACGCGCTACGTGATACCGTCAGCGATAAATTTGAAACGACCTATAAAATAGGTGAAGCCAGACCGCAGGTGAAGAAATGACCATTAATCGCAAAGAAACCCATGGACGGATTAATCGGGATAAGCCTATCAAATTCTCATTTGACGGTAAAATATATTCGGCTTTTGACGGCGATAGTCTGGCCTCCGCCCTTCTGGCAAATGGTATCCATCTTGTCGCGCGCTCGTTTAAATATCATCGGCCTCGGGGATTTCTGAGCGCAGGCTCGGAAGAACCTAATGCACTGGTTACCTTCGACCGGGGACAGGGTCGCGTTACGTCAAATGTTCGGGCGACGACCCTTGAGATTTTTGACGGGCTTGTCGCCTATTCTCAAAATAATTGGCCCAGTCTGAAGTTTGATATAGGCGCGATAAATGACTTTTTTTACATGCTGTTTCCCGCCGGCTTTTACAATAAGACTTTCATGTGGCCAAAGTCTTTTTGGGACAAGGTTTACGAGCCTGCAATTCGCAAAATGGCAGGGCTTGGCCCCGCACCTATTGATGAAGACGCGGATAAATACGCAAGCCTATATTCACATTGTGAAACATTGATTGTCGGATCAGGACCCGCGGGTATTGCTGCGGCTCTATCGGCTTGCGAGAAACCGGGACGGGTCATTCTTATCGATGAGCAAAATGAATTTGGCGGATCTTTACTGTCAACCCCGAATTTGACAATTAACGCCATACCCGCATGGCAATGGCTTAAAAATAGTTTGGCAATTTTAAAGGGCCGTCAAAATGTCACACTTTTGGCGCGTACGACCGTTATTGGCTATTATCATGATAATTTTCTAGGGGCTGTCGAACGCATCACCGACCATGAAAAGGATATTAATCAAAACAAAGCCCGAGAGTGCCTGCACCGGATACGCGCTGGCGAAGTCATCTTGGCAACTGGTGCTATTGAACGTCCTCTTGTTTTTCCAAATAATGATCGTCCCGGCGTGATGTTGGCCTCTGCGGCGCGTAGCTATTTAAATAGATACGGCGTGGTTGTGGGTGAAAAAATTGCGCTCTTTACCTGTCACGATAGTGGCTATGAGGTGATCTTTGATCTGGCTGATGCGGGAATTTCAATCGCTTGCATCATGGATGTGAGGGATCAAGTTTCCGATAATATTATTGCGGCCACCAAGACGCGAGGACTTGAAATTCGCACCTCTACTATTGTCACTAATACGTCAGGAAAATTTCGAATAAGCAGCCTTCACGCATCTCGAATTAACGATGAAAAAATTACCTCAACAGAGGAAATTATCTGTGATTGCCTGCTCATGTGCGGTGGCTGGACTCCGAGCGTTCATTTATTTTCCCATTCCAAAGGGAGTTTGAAATGGCAGGAAAACTTAGGGGCCTATATTCCAGATACACCCAACGAGAATACAATTTCTATCGGGGCTTGTAATGGCACATTTGGACTAACGGATATTATGACAGAAGCCGATTCTGGCCAAAGCAAATATACCGTCGATGATATGGATTTCGGTTCTGGCATTATAGCCGCGACATTTCCCACAAAAAGCGATCCAGCAAAGATAAAAGCCTTTGTTGACTATCAAAATGATGTAACGGAAAAAGATATTAATCTTGCCGTGCGCGAAGGCCTTAAATCTATTGAGCATGTAAAACGCTATACAACAACAGGCATGGCCACAGATCAAGGCAAAACATCCAACTTAAACGCCCTACAAATTACCGCCCATGCCGTGGCAAAGCCAGTACAGCAAGTGGGTCTTACAACGTTCCGCCCTCCCTTTACCCCAACAACCTTTGGCGCCCTGCTTGGGGGTAAGGATGGGGATACATTCCATGTGACCCGTAAAACGCCAATTGACGGCTGGGCCGACGATAATGGGGCGATCTTTGAGCCTGTTGCTCTTTGGCGGCGAGCACGATATTTTCCTAGAGAAGGCGAGGATATGCTGGCAGCGGTCAATCGTGAATGCAGGGCAACGCGTGAATCTCTCGGAATTTTTGACGCTTCCACCTTGGGGAAGATTGAAGTTGTCGGACCGGATGCTGCGGAATTTATGAACAGAATGTACACTAATCCTTGGATGATGCTAAAATCCGGTTCCTGTCGTTATGGCTTAATGCTGGGTGAGGATGGCTATATTATGGATGATGGTGTTATCGGACGAATGGCAGAAGACCGATTTCATGTAACCACAACAACAGGTGGCGCTCCACGAGTCTTTCGTATGATGGAAGACTACCGCCAAACCGAATGGCCCGAACTTGATGTTTGGCTGACCTCAACCACCGAACAATGGGCAGTCATTGCCCTAAATGGCCCCAATGCCCGCAAGCTGCTAGAACCTTTTGTGGAAGGAATTGACCTTAACCCAGAAAGCTTCCCTCATATGGCCGTTCGTGAAGGCAGGATTTGCGGTGTTGAAACCAGATTGTTCCGGGTGAGTTTCTCTGGGGAACTTGGTTTTGAAATCAATGTACCAGCCCATTATGGCCGCGCCTTGTGGGAAGTTTTATTTAAAGCCGGACAGCAATATGACATCACGCCTTACGGAACGGAAACCATGCATGTGCTGCGCGCTGAAAAAGGGTTCATCATCGTTGGCCAGGATACGGACGGCACGGTGAGCCCCATGGACGCGGGTATGTCTTGGGCCATCGGCAAAAAAAAGAAGGATTTTGTAGGTAAACGTTCACTGAACCGTTCTGATATAGTGGCTAAGGGTCGCAAGCAACTGGTTGGCCTGCTGACAGATGATCCGAATATTGTTCTAGAGGAAGGCGCGCAAATCGTCGCAGACCCAAATCAGCCAATCCCAATGGATATGATCGGCCATGTGACATCGTCCTATTGGAGCGCCACATTAAACCGTTCTATAGCTCTTGCCATGATCAAAGATGGCCGCGCTCTAACAGATAGTGATATCTATATCCCGATGGCGGATCAGACCCATAAAGTTCGAGTGAGCACACCTATTTTCTATGATCCAATGGGGGAGCGCCTCAATGTCCTATAAATTAAAGAGTGACCAAGGTGTGATATTAGCTGACCTTCTAGCGGGTCAAGTTACGCTGATGGCGGATCAGCTACGGTATAGTTTACGGATAAAATCACAAGACCGAACCGCATTTACTAAAGCTTGCGGCATTGATCTGCCAAATAAAATTGGCCAGACAATTATTCAGAATGATCGAATGGTTTTCTGTGTCGGGCCTGACGAATATATTTTAATTGACAACCCTAATCTACGAGAAACTCTAAAGCAGAAATTTGAACAATTGGCAGATAAATTCGTCTTTAGCACTACGGATATTTCGCACCGTAATATAGGCTTCAAACTCAGCGGGAAACAGGCTGCAAGAATGATAAATATCGGTTGCCCACTTGATTTATCACTAGAAACTTTCCCCGTAGGGAAATGTACCCGCAGTGTTTTTGAAAGCGCCGAAATTTTGATATTCCGCAACAAAGAAGATGAATTTCAACTTGAGACATGGCGGTCATTCGCGCCTTATATGGCCCGTTATTTTGAAAAATTCTGCCTAGAAAATGAGAGTCTATAAAGAACACTTTTCAAAAATACCTTACCCTTTATGTAACCATACCTGTGGGTAATCCGTCACTGGAAATAACGAGTTAACTGATATTAGAATCCTCAAAACTGGCTTTTCGTGTTTCCATGAAAGCGATGAGTTTGGCATCTATTTCAGGATCCAAGGCAGGCGGTACATAATCGGCAAGCATTTTTTTATAGATTTTCTCGGCCCGTTGTTCCGCATCAAGACTACCATCTTCAACCCATTGTTCGTAACTGTTATTATCAGAAATAACAGAGGTAAAGAAGGCGGTTTTAAAATTTTTCTGCGTATGGGAGCATCCTAGGAAATGCTTGCCAGGTCCAACTTCCCGGGTGGCATCTAATGCTTGAGCATTTTCATCCATACTCACACCCTTGGCATAAACCGCCATCATCCCAGCCTGATCCACATCCATAATAAATTTTTCATAGCCCATCGCCAAGCCCCCTTCAAGCCACCCTGCCGTATGAAGCATGAAATTAACACCCGCAAGTAACCCAGCCTGTAAGGAGTTTGCAGACTCATAAGCCGCTTGGGCATCCGCGGTTTTAGAAGCATTGAAACCCCCAGCACTGCGGAACGGAACCCCTAAGCGCCGCGCTAGAGACGCACCAATATTGATCAGTTGCGAGGCTTCCGGCGTGCCAAAAGTTGGGGCCCCAGACTGCATCGACATAGAGCTTACGAAATTACCATAAATGACCGGACATCCAGGTCGTATCAGTTGAGCTAGTGCCATCCCCACCATACCTTCAGCCAGACTTTGTGCGGCAACGGCGGCAACCGTCACTGGTGACATCGCCCCTGCGACAATGAACGGACTAACCATGGAACATTGGTTATGGCGGGAATAAACTTTGAGGGCGCCGAGCATTATTCTATCGAATGTCAACGGTGAATTGGCATTGATTAGATTGATCAACACACAGTTTTCCTCAACAAACTCATCACCGAATACTATTTTGGCCATAGCCACAGAATCTTCCGCCCGCTCAGGGGCGGTGACCGACCCCATAAAAGCTTTGTCGGAATATTTAATATGGCTGTATATCATATCAAAATGACGCTTATTAACTGGAAGATCCACAGGTTCGCATATGGTTCCCCCTGAATGATGCAGAGCTGGCGACATATAAGCAAGTTTGATAAAATTTATAAAGTCCTCGATTTTTGCATAGCGTCTCCCGCCTTCGCGTGAATAGACGAAGGGCGAGCCATAGGACGGGACAAGCACCGTATTCATGCCGCCAATTTCAACATTATTTTCTGGGTTACGGGCAAATTGTGTGAATATTGCAGGTGCCGATTTCTGAATGATTTTACGGCACATACCACGGGCAAAGCGAACCCGCTCTCCCTCTGCGGTTGCTCCGGCAGCAACAAAAATATCAATGGATTCCTGATCATCTTTTATATCGATCCCGATCTCTTCCAAAATTGTATCTGCATTATATTCTAGCTGCGATAAATCAGCATCACCCAGAATTTCATAGGGTGGGATTTTACGGATGATATAAGGATCGCGTTTCACTGGTTCTGCACTGACCTCGCGGCGTCCGCCTCTTCCCCCTCTTCTAACTTTTCTTTCCTCAGTCATATCATCTTCCTTTATTGTTTCGGCGCCGCCGTTTGTTCTTGCCCATATCAGATGTGGCTTGCGGCGCGGTTGGAAAGCGCATGGCGGCAACGAAATAATCCTGAAATTTCGGTTCCATGGCAGTTTCAATTTTTTCTATATGGCTGACGGCTTCAATGAGCCGCCTCTTGTCATCACTATTTAAGATGGTCATGGCCGCCCCCATACCGGCGGCATTGCCAATAGAATATATATTCCTAGCGATAGCGTCCGGAATGATTCCTATATCGGCGACATATTTTGCATCAAGATGGGTGCCAAATGCTCCCGCGAGCAGAATTTCATACGGCTCGTCACACCCTAAATATTCCGTGAGTAATTGAACTCCCGCATGGAGCGCAGCCTTGGCCAATTGAACCGCACGTATATCTGTTTGTTTAATGTAAATTGGGTTATCTGGCTGATCAATAAGGAGATACTTCCAGCTTTTTCCTTGCGGGAGAAATCGCTCTGGTGCGGCTGTCGGAATAAACAAACCTGTGTTATCCATAAGTCCGGAATTGGCTAATTCCACCATCACCTCAAAAATACCGGAACCACATATACCGATAATATTATGACCTTCTGGATTATCAGACAGCCACTTCTCATGGCCGATTATTTTAACCTTGGGGATTTTGCTTTCACTATCAATTCTTACCCGTTCTATGGCACCAATCGTTGCCCGCACACCGGAGCTTATTTCTGCCCCTTCAAAAGCCGGGCCTGTGGGTGATGACGCCGCCGCGATACGCCCCTTATGAGACAGAAGAATTTCAGCATTTGTACCAATATCAACCAACAAGACGGAACGATCCACCATCCGATCCATCTGGGTGAGATAAGCCCCCGTTGTGTCCGCGCCCACATGCCCTCCGATCAGCGGTAAACAAGCCACACGCGCCACATCAGCCATTCCTAAATCAAAGTGACTGGCCGGGGCTTCAAACCAGTCTTTGAGCGCAAGGGTAAACGGAGCCTGCCCCAACTCTACTGGGTTTATACCAAGGAAAAGATGGTGCATGATCGGATTTCCAACCGCAGCCAGTTCCAGAATTTGATCCACTTCGATATCAAGCGTCTCCCGTGCAAGCGTTAGCATTTGGGCGACTTGTTTTCTGATATCACCCGTCAATTTATGCTCACCGCCTTTGTTCATCATGATATATGAGACCCTGCTCATTACATCTTCGCCGTAGCGGATTTGCGGGTTCATCTCTGCCTGCTCGTAAACAAGATCGCCAGTGGAAAGATTATAAATATAAAGCGCCAGAGAGGTTGAGCCGATATCCAACGCCGCGCCATAAGCATCCTTGTCGGATGGCGGCCAAATATCGATGATTTCACAGCCATCCCGAACCACGGCAATCATCGCACGATTATGATCACTGAGTGTTTTTTGTAGCTTAATCAAGCTATGGTGGTTGGGTTTTGCCGTCACACCAAAGCTCTTTAAGGCCTTTACCAGTGCCTCCCCATCAACGGGATTGTCTTCCAGAGTTGGTACAGGGAGCTGGCACCAATAAAGTTTTATAGCAGGGGACAATCTGGTGTTAATTATAGCAGATTTTTTAGAAATACTACTTTTATGTTCACGGGAATCTGAAGGGATTTCAATCACCAAGTCACCACATATTGTAGATCGGCAGGCAAGACGCCGCCCCACAGAAAGGTCACCATCATGGATTGCTCTTTTTTCCGTCGGACTTAAATCACTCAGATGATTTTCTTTAACATCAAGTTTATATTTTGCATGCTTGCCCGTGCCGACTTCAATCTGGCAGCGCCGACATTGACCTTTGCCGCCGCAAATGGATTGCATGTCCACCCCAGCGCGCAGGGCCACATCATATATATTTTCCCCATCCTGCGCATCCGAACGAATACCGGATGGTGTAAATATTATAGTATATGCGCCCATGCTTTATCTGGTTCCTTTCATGACGTTAAATTTAACCTCTGCGCCTGCCGCCCGGACGTCCGCGTCGACCTTCCCCTTCGGCGACTGGCGCGCGGTATGCTCTAATCCAGTTTTCACAATGAGGGTCAACGCCATTCAAGACATCCGCCGCTTTAACTGCCGCCACTTGGCCTTCATGGGTCACATTCAAAATCGCTGAGGTCATGCCCGCCGCTGCCAACATTGGTAAAAAAGCATTATTTATAGCCTGACGGTTCGGCAAACCAAAACTAACATTGGATGCGCCACAGATGGTATTTACTTTCAATTCATCGCGCAGACGCCGAATAAGTTTAAACACATCTTTTCCAGCACTGGTCACGGCACCAATGGGCATAACAAGGGGATCAACCACCACATCTTCCGGCTTGATACCATAATCAGCCGCATGTTGAACGATCCGTTTTGCCACTTCAAACCGTTCATCTGGGTCTTCGGAAATACCAGTTTCATCGTTTGCAATCGCCACCACAGCAGCACCGTATTTTGCTATAAGTGGCAATACCTGTTCCAGAACTTCTTCTTCAGCCGTGGTTGAATTAACCAGTGCCTTACCTTTATAGACTTTCAACCCTGCCTCTAGCGCCGCAATGATTGAGCTGTCTATGCAGAGCGGAACATCGGTCAAAGACTGTACCAGTTCAATACATTCTGCCAGAATTCTCGGTTCATCCGCCAGCGGTACACCCGCATTGATATCAAGCATCTGTGCCCCTGCCGCTATTTGTGCCAGCGCATCTTCTTTAACCCGCCAGTAATCACCGGCTTTAAGTTCTGCAGAGAATTTTGGTCGCCCTGTGGGATTGATCCGTTCTCCGATCATAACAAAGGGTTGGTCAAAGCCCATTACAACTTCTTTTGTTGCTGAACTGATAATTGTTCTTGTCATATTTTTTCCTTTACTTCATTTTCAATTCTTTGAGGTGTCCAGGGTTTCCGCCCTTCCAAAACACCCGATTGTTTAACCACATCCGCTACATGTTTTTCCTGCTTGTAAGCCATGATATGAATTCCGCTTACGCCTTCAATTTCCTTAATTTTCTGCATGATTTCGGCACATATATTTCGAGCCTCGGCCTTCTGATCCTTCGCGCCCTCTAATCGATTAATGACGGCATCAGGAATATGCACACCGGGGACATTATCACGAAGCCACCGCGCCGACCTTGCTGAAGCCAGTATACCTACCCCAATCAACATAAAGCAGTTTTTGGTCAAGCCTTCGTCAACAGCGCGTTTCATAAAAGACTTCAGTAGGTCAAGATCAAAACAATATTGTGACTGAATATATTGCGCCCCGGCTTTGATTTTTTTGGCAAGTTGATCAACCCGGTTTTGAACGGGCGGCACAAATGGATTTATAGTTGAACCAAGAAATAAATTGGGGGAACAATCCAATGGTCTACCACTGAGAAACCGGCTCTCATCCCGCATAATTTTTATGGTGTTGAGTAATGATACGCTATCCAAATCAAATACAGGTTTAGCACTGGGGTGATCCCCCACACTCACATCATCGCCGGTCAGGCTTAATACATTACATACCCCTAATGCTGCCGCACCCAGAACATCCCCTTGAATAGCGATACGGTTGCGGTCACGGCAAGACATTTGAATGATAGGAGAATAACCAAAGCGTGTCAGTATAGCACATACCGCAAGGCTCGACATATGGCAATTCGCCCCCGATCCATCCGTGGCATTGATGGCATCCACATAACCATCAAACAATTGTGCGCGGATGAGGACTTCATTGGGATCACTTGAATCCGGGGGGGCTATTTCCGTGGTTACTGCAAAATGTCCCGCCCGCAATACCCGCTCAAACCGTCCTTGAGATACATGACCGGGTAAAACCGGTAACGGATCACCTAGATTTGCAATATTCTTATTTTTATTCATCACGCGCCACCTTCAGCCATGATGACTTGCCCTTATTTCGATGATCAAACATTAATAGCGTCTGTTTTATATTATCACCGGATTTCATCCTTTTAGCACCATCCCATGCCTCTACCCACACACAGCGCATTTGTGGTTCGACCTCACACATACCATCGGCCCTAACTCCCCCGCACGGACCATTACGTATGGTTTTCGGGCAATTCATCGGACAGCTCATTCCCGTCTTGGACAACACACAATCACCACACATTTGGCAGTCAAAGAAAAACTGCTTTACAGTCCTTTCAACCAACGTAATAGGCTTATCAAGGCGGCGTCCAAATATTTTAGTTGTAGCGCGCAAAAAAACCAACACAGCCGGATTTATTATATTATAGATCCGCTCCAATGCACACGAATGACGGGCCGACCAAAGTCTAACCTGATACATTATGTGCTCCTACGGTTTTCAATGGAAATGTTTTAAGGGCAATTTCCAGATCTCCATAACCGACTTTCTGGTAATGAAATTGCAAACCCAACTTATGGGCAGCGGCCTGTGCTTTTTTAAAAAGAATAGGGTTATCTTCCTGCGCCAGATATACCACTCTCTTATAATTGGCAAAATAAATTTCATAAAGATGGGGGTAGCGATCAAGGCCAAGCCCTTTTATGACTAGTCGATCAAAAAATTTTACCAGATAATCTGTTACAAAAAAACTGCCCAACTCTTCTTCAATTATGTCTCCAAACAATTGAGCGCCAGCAAAAAATTCATAACAATGGGCCCCGGGCAAACGGCTAGCATCATATTTTTCCAAAACAGCATCAAGTTTTCCACCCGTACCACAATCGCCGTACCCCACCAGAACAACATCAAATTGATCCCGTTGCGCCATAAGTATTTTTTCAATAGCTGGGGCAATTTTTTGCGGCGTATTATGATAGTCAGCGGGCAGGCATTTCAAGGTGAACGCCTCCTTAGAATAAGATAACTGGCGTTGCAATTGGACAATCTCACCAGCGATGGCACCGCAGGCAATGATCAGGCATTTGTGGCTGCTCTTGTCACCCATGGATTATCTGTTCTTTCCAAGAATGACTTTTGCTAGTTCTGCACTCATAGCCGCATCACGGCCATAAGTATGAGCATTGATAGCATCGGCAAACTCCTGATTGAGCGGCGCACCACCAACCATGACCGGTAAATCTTTCAAAATACCGCGCTTGTCCAATTCTTCAATCACCAAACCCATATATGGCATAGTTGTTGTCAGTAAAGCGGACATGCCAATAATGTCAGGCTCGTGTTTATCAATTGCCTCAAGATAATTTTCAACTGGGTTGTTAATACCGAGATCAATCACTTCAAAGCCAGCCCCTTCAAGCATCATACCAACCAGATTTTTGCCAATATCATGAATATCACCCTTAACGGTACCAATTACGAATTTACCCGTGCTTGCAGCAGTGCCACTGGCGGCCAAAATTGGGCGCAGCAAACCCATTCCACCTTTCATGGCATTCGCACATTGCAGCACTTCTGGCACAAATAAAATACCGTCCCTGAAATCTATACCAACAATGCGCATACCCTCAACCAAGGCATTCGCCAAAATATCATTGGCATCCCATTTACGCTCCAGAAGTATTTCAACACCTTCATAGACCTCATCACGCAAGCCATCATACAAATCGTCTTGCAACTGGGCGACCAGGTCTTCATCATTCAAATCCCGCAGGATAATTTCGTCTTCGTCATCACTCACTATATAATCTTTCTAGTTTTAGGCTATGACAGCCCGAAAATTCCATCACTCTCACTCAGAGCAATATTCAATTCAAAAAGTCTTTTTGGTAAACTAGGTATAGTCATAAGGTTGCCACACACGGCAACGACGAATCCTTCAGTGTGACTTAAGTATATAGTGTGTTGAAAGTTCTATATTGCTTAAATCCGTCTAGTATTTTAGTATAAACGACATAAAAGATCAATTTTAAGAGTAAAATAGATAATGTTTGAAAAGCAGGAAAAGATTAAACCCCAGCGGATTGGATTTTTGCTTCTGCCTTATTTTTCCATGATTGCTTTCACCTCTTGTATTGAACCATTGCGTGTTGCCAACAGAATGAGCAGGGAAGATCTATATAGCTGGAAGACATTAAGTAAAAACGGCGATGTGGTTGTGGCCAGTAACGGCTTGAAAATCACACCAGATAACTCACTTTCAGATCCCGTCGCCATTGATATTTTATTTGTCTGTGCCGGTGTCAAAACCCGTAAATACGCAGACACAGAAATTTCAAAACAGCTCAGATCCTACGCCCGTGCAGGCGTACCGCTCGGCAGTGTCTGCACGGGCTCAATCGCTTTGGCGAAAGCAGGCCTTCTTGATGACTACAGATTTACATTACACTGGGAAAATATCGAGGGTTTTATGGAAAACTATCCTCATCTTAATGTCACCGCAAGCCTGTTTGAGATTGATCGCAACCGTTATACCTGCTCCGGCGGGACAGCCCCTCTTGACATGATGATTTACGCTATTTCGCAAACTCATGGTAAGGATTTAGCCACAAAAGTTTCCGAACAAATGCTTTATAGCACCCAACGCAAACAACACGATCTACAACGCATGCCCATTCAGCATAGAACCGGTATTAAAAACCCCAAACTCCTTGCGGTCATTGCCTTTATGGAAACCAATACCGAAACATTACATAACCTTACCAATGTGGCTCAGGGCGTCAACTTGTCATTACGGCAACTTGAGAGACTTTTTCGTACACACTTAGACATAACACCTTCTAGATATTATTTGGAGCTGCGGTTGCAAAGAGCGCGGCGGCTTTTGAGACAAACCACGATGCCAGTTCTACATATCGCTGTTGCGAGCGGGTTTAAATCCGCCGCCCATTTCACACAAGCCTACCGGAAATATCTAGGTTACCCGCCAAGCGCAGAACGCATAAAAAACTAAACCTTCCCCTGTCAGTGTCACTGAACCGATGAGCCGCAAAAAGTAATTGCCACACTTAATCTAATCTCAATCTCCAACACAGAAACTTCAATTATCAAAACAGAGGTCACTTTTGATGTCTCCAGAGACGTTCAGTCAATTCTCTTGAAAGTTGCTTCGCAGAGGAAGGAATGGTGGTGTTCGCAGTCAATCGTGAACTAGTCTCTGGTGAATTTCCCTAATAATATGGCAATGTTAATTACAGAGATAATGGAGATAATGGAGACATAAAAGGGATACTATTGTCCATTATCGTGAGCAATTTCACACATGGTAACTCTTGATGTTACTTTCCAAGGTTTACGTCGTCGAATGATTTGAGACTTATTTAGTTTATTTCATCAGGAGGC
>CALDNY010000100.1 GCA_937914685.1 uncultured Kordiimonadaceae bacterium | reverse complement strand
ATCACACCTTAAAACGTTGGAATGGTGAAGATCTTTCTGGTAAAAAAATTCTACTCTCCTGTGAGCAGGGCATTGGCGATCAGGTGCGTTATCTTAACTGTGTTGATGATATTATTGAGCAGGCCGAACATGTTTTCATTGAAACAGAACCAAGGCTCGTGAATATTATTTCGCGCACTTACCCCAAAGCAACGGTGAAAGCACTTGATCATAAGAAAATAGCCAATCAATCCCATTTTTACTATGATTGGCCGGTCAATGATCTTGATTATGCCAGCTCTATGCTTCATCTCTATGGTTATTTAAAGCCCGATATAGAAAGTTTCTCGCAAAAAAGCCGCTTATTGGTTACGGATCAGAAGCTTGATCAAAAATGGCAGACGAAAATAGATAAAATATCAAATGGCTTAAAGGTCGGTATTTGTTGGCGTAGTGCTCAACGGTCTTTAAGCAGGGATATGCATTATTTAGACATTATGGATTGGGGGCCAATATTAACACAAGAAAATGTCACCTTCTTCAGCCTTATGTATGATCAATGCGACCAAGAAATTAAAGAAGTATTAGAAAAATTCGGCGTTGATATTATCAATTTTAGCGAGCTTGATTATAAAAATGATATTGATCAGGTTTTTTCTTTGACCAAACAAATGGACGTGGTTATATCGGTCAATAGCGCCCCCGCTAGCTTTTCAGGGGTGTTAGGTATCCCGACCTATATACCAAGTCAGCTCAAAGCATGGAATATGTTAGGCACAGATCATATGGTCATGGTGCCGGCTATGAAGCCTATTATCCAACAGGAAAGAGGCAACTGGAAGCCCGTCATTGACGAGCTTGCAGTCATATTAAAATCCTATCATTGTTAAATTATAATACCTTAAATTATACAGAGGCCGCGATATAGTCTGCGGTTTTTTCCATCTGATCTATGGTGTTATAAATATGCGGGCATAAACGTACCCTAAGCACATCATCACGCCCGCCAATATTGCCACCAATACGGTATTTGTCATAGAGGGTTTTAGCGGCCTTTGGTGCGTCTGTATTTGAAATAAGTGCCACAAGAATACCACTATTATAGCCCGGAGCTTGTTCGGTCAGAAACTTGATATTGGCTATTTTTTCAGTCATATGCGCCCGCAATGTATTGGCAAGATAATTGATCCGTGCTTCGATATGGTCTTGACCGATCATATTATGAAATTCAACCGCGCGCCCTAACGCCCATAGACGGCCATCATCACGTTGGCCTAGACTCTCGTATTTTTGCGCTCCATTTGCTTTTGCTCTTTGCCAACCAACGGTGACAATATTGGGCCATAAGGCGGCTTGGGCAGACTTTCTGACGTACACAAAGCTGGCTTCGCGGGGGCCGAGAATCCATTTTTGTCCGCTTGATGTGTAAAAATCGCACCCCATGTCATGAAGGTCAATATTAAGATAACCGAATGTTTGGGCTCCATCGCAAAGAACTTGAGCACCGTGGCGATGAGCCATTTCGGTTAATTTTTTACCCGGTAATGATGTTCCGGTCACATTGGAGACATGACTGAAAGATAAAACCTTGGTATTTTCGGTCATGGCGGCTTCGAACGGCTCAATCAGATCTTTTTCAGAGTTAATGATTTCTGGCAAGGTGACTTTTATAATGGAGAAACCTAATCTTTCGGCTCTTTGAAACCACGCGGTATTATTAGAAGGATGATTTTGATCCCAGATCACCACTTCATCACCCGCTTTTAAATCAAGACCGTTAATGATGGTGTTGTTGGCTTCTGATGTGTTTCTGACAAAGCCGATTTCATCGGCGTCCGCCCCTAAAAACCCAGCAATAAATTCACGGGATTTTTGTGTTAATTCGCGGTATTTGGCGCGATTTTGAAAAGATGGATTTGCTTCCATGTCGAGGGTATGTTCAATCACTGTTTCATGAACGATCTTTGGTGTCGGCGTCATGTTGGCCGAATTAAGCATGATCAGATTTTCTTCGATGACGAATTCTTTTTGTAGGGCATTCCAAAATTTTTCATTATCATGGCTCAAGCCAGTGGCGGATGCAGCCACTGAGCGGATGTCTTGTGCGGCAAGGGCGAGGCTAGATGTTGATGAGGCAAATAATGCGCTCATGCCCGCCGTCGCGCCAACAGTTTTTAGAAAATTACGTCTTGTATTGCTCATATTCTCTCTCCCGTTATCATATTCCCATTATTGTGTGATATATTATCTCATTATAGTAATCCCACTGGCTTTAGATATGCAACGATAATTTTTAGCGGGTTTATCTACTTGATTTGATGGGCATTTACAGGCAAGTTTATTCTTTGAAAATTTTGGGGAGCGCGAAGATGAAAAAAATAATAGCAACAATTGCATTATTATCATTATCAACAAATTTATATGCAGCAGAAAATAATAAACCCAGAGCAAGGGATATTGGCATCGAAGTGGGCACAATCCCAACTGGAAAATATAACGCCATTACCGATGTGGCAGGGGTTAGGGTCGGTCATTATACGGCCAATATTGGCGATGATATAAGAACAGGGGTGACGGCGATTATTCCGTCTGATCATAATTTATATCTTAATCCTGTACCGGCGTGGATCCATGTGGGTAACGGCTACGGTAAACTTGTCGGTGAAACCCAAGTGCGCGAATTTGGTGAAATTGAAACCCCTATTATTTTAACCTGTACCCTCTGCGTGTGGACGGCGGCGGACGCCCTTAAAGAGTGGCAACTAGCAAAACCGGGGGAAGGGCAGCATACGCTTAATCCCATAGTTGGTGAAACCAATGATAGCCGTGTTAATAACATGTGGTCACCAGACACGATCAAGCCCGAATATGTATTTGAAGCCTTAAATAGTGCAAAGAGTGGCCCCGTTGAAGAAGGCAGCGTTGGCGCCGGGCGCGGCACTCAGGCTTTCGGTTGGAAAGGCGGCATTGGCACCAGTTCACGGGTGCTGCCAAAATCGCTTGGTGGTTATACGGTTGGTGTCTTGGTGCAAACCAATTTTGGCGGCGATTTGGTGATCAATGGCGCACCAGTCGGGCGTGAATTAAATCAATATTCCTTTAAAACCCAATTAGAAGAAGCTCGGCGCGGCATCGTTAAAACTGACGGTGGTTCGATGATGATGGTGGTGGCCACAGATGCGCCTATATTGTCACGAAACCTAGACCGTCTTGCCAAACGCGCCATGATGGGCATTGCCCGCACAGGTTCCGTGGCTCATAATAGCTCAGGCGATTATGTAATCGCCTTTTCCACCAACAAAGACGTGCGAAGAGATAGAGGCGCGAGCGATCCCGTTCCTTCAAAAACACTGACCAATACCGCCATGTCACCCTTGTTTGGTGCCGTCGTCGAAGCAATTGAAGAAGCTGTTTATAACGCCATGCTAAAGGCGACCACAGTAACCAGTAGTCGCGGCACACTAGAGGCGATAGATGTGGATAAAGTAAAAGCGATCCTAGAAAAATATAACGTGACAGGCTATGATAAAACCCTGCCGCCAGGCAATATCAATCAATGAAAATAAAACTAGACTTCGATATTTGTTGCTAGGTTAAAGCGTTGAGTGAATTTTACACTCTTGCATTCGTCTTTCAAATCCAGTATTTAGCGCCAACAAAATAAATTATTGAAGAGCAAAACAGATGAGTATTAATGCAAATTTGCAGCCACAAGTGAAAGACTATGCGGTCATTAGAAATAATAAACGTTATGCCGGCGTCCATCTGATTATTGATCTTTATGGTGCTTCTCGCTTAGATGATATTGACCATATTGAAAATACTCTGCGCCACTGCGTCGATGAAGCTGGCGCAACCCTACTTCATATTCACCTTCACCCGTTTAAACCAAATGGTATAAGTGGCGTCGCGGTCATTGCTGAAAGCCATATTACAGTTCATACTTGGCCCGAGGATAATTATGTGGCATTTGATGTTTTTATGTGCGGCAATACCGACCCTAATGTTTGTATAGATATAATGAAAAATGCCTTCTCAGCCGAGCGCGTTGAAGTACAAGAAATTCTACGAGGAGAACAAAAATGACTGAAATAAAATGGTGGCACGAACGTTCCGACGGGATGGGTATAACCCAGTCATTAGATGTTAAACTTTTAGTCAGCGAGCAAAGCCCTTATCAGCTTATTGAGATATACGACCATGAATTCTTCGGCCGTTTACTGGTACTAGATGGTTATATCCAAGCCAGTAATGCTGATGAATTTATCTATCATGAGATGGCAGTGCATGTGCCACTACTTGGTCGTGAGAGAGATAAGGCTTCCGTTCTTATCATTGGTGGCGGTGAAGGTGGCATTCTACGTGAAGCCCTCAAACATGATTTTGTCACGGATGTTACGATGGTCGAAATCGACCAACGTGTTATTGAGCTTTCAAATGAATATCTTGGCGTTAACGGCGACTATAATGACCCACGGGTGACCCTTGTGATCGATAATGCCGCAAATTTGGTGAGCCAATCACTGGAAACAGGTAAAAAATATGACCTTATTGTTCTTGACCTTACAGAACCAGTTGGCCCCTCTTCTTGTTTATTCACCAAAGAATTCCTTGCTAATGTGACCGAGATTGTCTCGGAAACTGGCGTCATTATTGACAGCGATAGCATATTCTTATCAAAGAGCGGCGGTCATTTCTTACAAGAGGTCAGCGCAGATGGTGAGAATTTAGTTTCTGTGATGCAAAATACAAAGATGTTGCCTCATTTTGAGATGTATCACACCAATATTCCGCTTTACCCCGGTGCCGATTTTGGTTTTTTCATTTATAGCCGTGACGGCGTGTCACTTCGTAATCCAGTGAAAGATTTTGAAGGGCGTCATTATAACGCCGATGTCCACCAAGCCTCCTTTGCCATTCCAAACTGGCAGAAAAAATGGCTAGGAATAAAGTAAAAGCGATCCTAGATAAATAGGGCCAATATAATTTCAAAAATTCACTTAACAGCAAAGAGATAATATGAAAAAAGAAACAGGCACAGCACAATTCATTGAAATTGCCAAAGCTAGTGCGCGGCTCTCTAAAGTCATTGAACCAACACCGTTGCGCTTAAGCAATATGTTCAGTGACGATGACACGCTTGTTTATTATAAAATGGAAAATTTAAATCCTACTGGTTCTTTTAAATTACGGGGGGCGGCTAATAAATTGCTCTCTATGTCTGATGATCAACGCAAAAAAGGGGTGGTCACGGCCTCTACGGGTAATCACGGCGCGGGTATTGGCTATATGTGCAAAAAACTTGGCAGTAAAGCAACGGTATTTACCCCTGATGATGTATCACAGGCCAAATATGACGGTATGATATCCTTGGGTATCAATGTTGTTAAAACGGCAGGCGATCCCATCAATGGGGAGATTGCGGCGCGCGAATATGCGGCAGAAAACAATATCCCATTTGTCTCGCCCTATAATGATGTTGATATTGTCGCAGGGCAAGGCACAATTGGTTTTGAACTTTTTGCAGATGTGCAAGACCTTGACGGGGTATTTGTCTCTCTTGGTGGTGGGGGCTTAATGTCTGGTATTGCAATTGCTATGGCTAATCTTTCAAAAAAGACAAAAATAATTGCCTGTTCGCCGACCAATTCAAAAGTGATGATGATGTCTATTGCCGCCGGCGAGATACTCGATCTGCCGTCTGAACCAACACTTTCTGATGGCACGGCGGGCGGCGTTGAAAAAGGGACTATTACATTTGAATATTGTCGCGATTATGTGGATGAATATATAGAAGTTAGCGAACAAGAAATTGCCTCTGCATTAGGATTATTCATTGAGGATAGTCATTGCATCGGCGAGGGAGCTGTTGGTACGGCGCTTGCGGGATATTTACAACAAAAGTCAAAATGGCAAGGTAAAAAAGTGGCAATCATTGTTTGTGGCGGTAATATTGCCCGAGAAACGCTTAAGCAGATTTTATAAAGAAAAATGGAAAATTCATTCATCATAAAATTATCGCATTGTTATCAAGCATCACCACAATTGGTGTTTGATGCATGGCTTGATCAACAGAATGTGGGACAATGGCTTTTTTCCACAAAAGACGGCGTCATGGATAAGGTTTATATTGATGGGCGCGTTGGGGGTGCTTATATGATTGCGGAAAAACGCGGCGATCATTTAGCCAGACATTATGGAAAATACCTTGAAATACAAAGACCAAATAAATTAGTATTTGATTTTACCTATGGGGCCGATCAAGAGAGTTTAACTTCGATTGTCACCATAGATATCGAAAAAACTCCAAAGGGCTGTTTGTTAAAGTTCAGCCATGAACTTGATAATCAATATAACGACTTACATGAAGAAATCATTAAAGGTTGGAACGGTATATTAGACGGCTTGGATCAAGTTTTGAGCCCTCTTTAAAATTAACCGCTTTTTTCATTCTCCGCCTTTTCAATAGCCGCCGCCGCTTCTCCATAAATACGCCCTTCTAAGGAAAGCTCAAGGAAGCGGATATAGTCTTGGCTGTCTGTAATATTATCTCGTGCCATATCAATAACCTCTAATTGTGAGGAGGCGGATAATTCATATTTTTGAATGATTTTTATCATCTCTTGGCTAATATTTTCTAATTCTTTGGCGATATTATGAACGGTTAGCTGGTCTGGGCTAAGCAATTTTTAATCCTTAAATTGAGAGGTAATTGAACATTAATATTCCATTTTTGTTTTTTTTCAAGAGGATAAATATTAATTTTATTTACCCGTGAAGTTCTTAGTGATAACATATTGTTGTTAAAGTATTTTTTGTATCTGTCTTTGTTAATTTTGTCGTAGGAGTATTTGAAATTTATGAAATTGAGAAATATAGTAAATCTGTAGATGATCATTTTAGAAGTGGTCAGATTTTGCTTGACCAATTGAAAATAATTTTCTCTTATATTGTTCCAAATGTGCTGGGCAATTTTACGATGATGGTTGCTTTTTTATGGCTATTAAATCCATCATTCACAACACATGTTCAATATTATTGGGCGGTGGCACTATCGCTTCTTCTTTTCATTCGCTTGTATTTATATTTTTGGTCTTTAACAGGTAATGTTCACTTATACCCAAGAAAATGGTTGGTAATTTATGCTGGGTTATTGTTTCTAACGGGATGCGTTTGGGGCAGTATCGTTTTTATTCCAATGGATATGATCGGTTACGAATTAGAAACGGTGATGATTATCACATTTTTGTTGGCCCTTGCCTGTGTTTCGGCAATAAGCAGTAGCGCTCATCCGCTAATCATTTGGGCCTTTTTAATTCCAGTGACATTATGTGCTTCCTATAAGGGTTTTTATTTACCGATAGGGGGGTATAATTATGTTATCGGTTTTGGCGCATTAGCCTTTGCAGGGGCCGTGGGATTGGTTAGTTATTCCATTCATAAAATAATCGTAACGACGCTTACATTGAAAATAGGAAATAGTTCATTGATGGATGAAGTAATTTCAATGGCAAAGCAAAATCAAAAATCATTCGAAGGATTTCAGGTGCTTCTTGATAACCTTGGTGCTGGTGCTGCCATGTTTGATAAATCCCATAATATAATTTCATGGAATAAGTCTTTTGAAAATATGTTTAATATTCCTGTTGGTCTTATCAAGAAGGGTATGAGCTTAAAAGAGATTATCCGTAAAATTATCAAACAATCTTGGAATGATACGATTGATATCAATCATGCCGCCGATGTTCATATTAAAGATATTTTTTCTAGTTCAGGTGAGCATACAACGGTCAAACTCGTTCTTAGTGACGGCAGAAATCTTTATAATAAAATCATTCGTATTAATGATGATCAAATGGTGCTCAATTATACGGACGTAACATCATTTGAACAGGCGCGTACAAAGGATATTATTCATGTTTTACAGCATGATAGTTTAACAGGACTTCCCAATAAAGTACTCTATAGAAAAGAAGTAAAAAGACGGATCGCTAATTTTAGAATAGAAGATAGTGATGGCCAATTACATAAAAAACACTTTATGGGATTAATACATTTTGGTCTAAATTCGCTCAATGAAATTTATGAATTTTTAGGACTTAGTGCGGGCGATCTGATGGTGACGCAGATCGCTAATCGCTGTAAGGAATTTCTTAATGACGATGTTTATTTATCCCACATCGGCTATGATGAATTTCACATTATCACGAGCCGTGAGAAAAATATTGAAGAGATCTTAGAATTTATTGAAAAATTAAAAGATGTTATTAATCAGCCGATTGATATTGCGGGAAATTCAATAAATATGACAATTTCCGTAGGGGTTAGTATATATCCTGATCATG
>CALDNY010000099.1 GCA_937914685.1 uncultured Kordiimonadaceae bacterium | reverse complement strand
GGCCATACCAGCGGCCATAACCACAATCATAGTTTCACCAATGGCACGTGATGTGGCAAGAAGTAAGGCACCGACAATGCCGGGAAGTGCCGAGGGGACAATCACTTTTAAAACGGTTTCAGTATTGGTCGCCCCAAGGCCGAGTGATCCTTCGCGTAAATTTTGTGGTACAACGCTGATCACATCGTCAGACAAGGAAGAAATAAGAGGAATGATCATCACCCCCATTACAATTCCCGCAGCAAGGGCGCTTTCTGATGCGATTTCAATATTAAAAATATCGCCCGTATCACGAATGAAAGGGGCGACCACAAGGGCGGCTATAAATCCATAAACGACGGTCGGTATCCCCGCTAGAATTTCAAGTAAGGGTTTGGCAATTTTGCGGGTTTTTTTACTGGCAAATTCAGACATATAAATGGCAGACATCAGCCCGATTGGTGCGGCAATAGTCATGGCAATGAATGTGATTAACATTGTACCCATAAAAAGGGGCACCGCTCCAAAAGCACCAGAGCTTCCCACTTGATCAACGCGAATGGCCGTTTGTGGGCTCCATTTGGTGCCAAAGACGAATTCAGTGATGGAAACATGGTCAAAAAAGAGAACGGTTTCAAAGATCAGCGAAAATAAAATACCCACCGTGGTGAGAATAGCGATCACAGAAAAACTAAGTAATATGAACTTAATTACGCCTTCGATTCGAGTGCGTGATTTTCTAGTAGGTTTGACTTTTTTAAAGTTAAAATTACCAAAAATTCCATATGCTTTTAATACATATAGAAATATCAGCAATATAATAACAAGGTAAAAAATATTCATATTATAGCATTTCACAAATTTAAAAAAATGACAAGTGGCCCGCTCTGAAATCAGCGGGCCACTTGCATAAATTACTTGCTGAGTGTGGTTAGATTTTTCGCAATATTGCGAGTTTTATCTAGCTCAGCTTCTGGTAAAGGAATAAGTCCTTTTCCAGCAAGATATCCAAATTCACCCATGGCTTTGTCACTTACGAATTCATTTAAATATTCTTGCATTCCAGGGACAACTCCAACATGAGCTTTCTTAACATAGAAGAATAAAGAACGGGAAACTTTATATGTTTTTTCAGAAATATTATCAAAGGTGGGCAGGGAGCCTTCAACAATGCTTCCTTGGATAACATCACTATTTTCTTCTAAGAAGCTGTAACCGAATACGCCAACCGCATCTGGGTTAGCTTGTAGCTTACCAACGATCAAATTATCATTTTCGCCAGCTTCAATATAAGCACCGTCTTCGCGGATTGTGTGACAAAGAGCTTTATATTTATTTTTGTCTTGTGCTTTAATGGCTTTCACTGCTGGAAATTGCTTACATCCACCTTCTAAGGCAAGTTCTGCAAAGGCATCTCTAGTTCCTGATGTAGGAGGTGGACCTAGAACTTCGATTTTAATGTGAGGAAGCGATGTATTTACTTCGTTCCAATATTTATAAGGATTTGCAACAAATTCACCATCAACAATCACGTTCTTTGCAAGTGCTAACCAGATGTCTTTTAAGCGTAGATCCATTTGCTTTGCTTTTTTTGAATTGGCAAGAACAATGCCGTCAAAGCCGATGGTAATTTCAACAATTTCATTAACGCCATTTTTAGCGCAAAGTTCAACTTCTGAGCTTTTAATAGCACGAGACGCATTGGTAATATCGGGATAGCCATCGCCAACGCCTGAGCAAAATAATTTAAAACCACCGCCAGAACCAGTGCTTTCAACAACGGGTGTTTTAAATGATGTTGAGCGACCAAATTCTTCAGCAACAGCCGTTGAAAATGGAAATACTGTAGAAGATCCAACAATTCGGATTTGATCACGCGCTTGTGCAGCGCCAATCATTGACATGCCAATAAGGCCAAGTGCCAATAGTTTTAGTGTAGGTTTATTATACATTTATTTTCTCCATTTATGTGTCCGATAAGGACCTAGTATTTTGAAAGAATCACACTTTCTTTTCCTTGGGTGAATATATAGAGGGGCTTGGTTGCAGTTGTGAGACAGATTTATGAAGCTTTTATGAAGACCATATTAGCGGGGTAATATTCTGTTTTTAAACAAAAAAAAGACAGAGTGATAAACTCTGCCTTTTCAATATTATCGGATAGTTAAAGTCTACCAGTCAACTTGGAAACGCATACCGAAGGCTTTGATCTTTTGCCCGTCATAAGCGCCGCCATTAATATCTGAGTTTGAATAATTCATCATTACCCGTGAATAGTTATTCAAATGCCAATTAACACCTGCAACATATGTTGTTTGCTTGCCGCCAATGACCGCTGCAACAGTATCGGTTAGATCAATAACATCATAACGTACAGCTAATTGCCAAGCACCAGTGCCGCCTTCGAATACAGGGTTAGCAACTTTAATACGGTCAAATGCGCCGCCTTTGTAGCCGCGTTTATCACCGGTTAGAATGTAAGTGACATCAACATAACCACCGTTAAAGGAAGCATCCATGCCGCCTGCTGGTGCTTGTGATTTCATCCAACCCCATTCTGCTTGTGCAGAAAGTGGACCCATGATAGCACCAAGTTCAGCACCAAAGAATGTGTCTGATTTTGCATCAAAGCTACCAGTGTCAACAAAACGAGTAGGGGAAAGATGCAGGTGAGGGCGTTGACGATAATGGTTTGTTACGTCGCCTTTGTCATTATTACGTTTAAATGCAGAAGCACCTACATGAATAAGACTATTTTCAATTTTTGCGGCGTATGTGGCGCGAACAGCATATGTACGGCCTTCATTTGCGGCATTGCCACCAGAGTTTCCTTGGAAAACACCCGCTTTTACAGTGAAATCTTTTTTCGCAAAATGCGCAGAAATACCAACATTACGGCTAAAGCCGAAAGCATCAGTCATGCTTGAACGTTCCATGAATGTGATATAACGGCTTGATGTTTGCTCTTCTAAGGATACGGGAACTTTATATTGTCCAACAGCAATTGAGATAGGCTTAAGAGCCCATTCAACATAGGCATCTTTAATTGTTGCTTTATTACCGGCAAAATCAATTTCGAATTTATATTTGACGTCTTTCATGACAACGCCTTCAACGCCTAAACGGGCGGTACGAAATTCTGTTGTATCGGCAATCTTACCGTCATTGTCAGAAAGTGTGGCCCAATCCGTAAACAGGCGTCCACGGATTTTCATTTTATAGTTACCATCGGCACTTGAAAATTCTGGTGCGCCTTTCCATTTTACATTCAAATCTTCCGCAGAAGCGATTGATGTGGAGGCAAGCAAAGCTGCTGCAAATGCGGATGCGTTTAAAGTTGCTAATATTTTATTTGGTGTAGTCATTATATTTCCTAACGTTTTACTAATAAATTATTCAATATTTTTTTGGTATTTGTTGATATTTTTTTATAATGATGATTATTTACTTGATGAAAATTAAAGTAACATGACACAAATATTATGTTTTTGTGACAGTCTTCTTGAAGAGGTTAAATATATAATACAATATGACTAAATCAATAGAAAGTCTAAAAAGTGAGATACCAAGATGTCGACGATTAAACCTACTGAAAATATAGAGAGCAACCCGCGTGTGAAGGCCGTTTTTGATGATATCCGAAAAACGCGCAATTCTGATTTTGTCAATAATATGTGGTATTATATTGCCTTTGACGAAGATTTACTTGAACGAACATGGCAAGAAGTGAAGCTGGTTATGGCGACCCCCTCACAGATTGATCCTTTAACAAAGGAAATGATCTATCTGGCGGTTTCAATCGCAAATAGTTGTGCTTATTGTGTTCATTCTCATACGGCGGCGGCTAAGGCCAAGGGTCTGACGGACGCACAACATGGGGAAATTATAAAAATAGTCTCGCTTGCTGCAAAAACCAATCATATTGCAAACGGGCTTCAAATTCCCATTGATGATGTCTTTGACGCAGAAATGAGCTAATTTATATAGCCAAGCTCTTTAAGTGCTAATCTTAAAACCACATCCTCAATGGCTAGCAATGGTATTGTGCTTTTGGCTTTTGCAGGGTCATCACCAAGGCCGGTGACAAAGGCAACTATGCCGTCTTTAGTGATAGGATCAAACCAGAATTGTCCTTGAAGACCATAAGCAGAGCCTAGATGGCCGTAAAATTTATGGCTCTCTTTTGTAAGCCCCCAGTCCTTTAAATCAATGATATGGGTGGAAAGGCCATAAGTAGTCATCATGCCAAAGGCACTATTATCATCACTATTGGCCTCACCACCGGTATGACCATTTTTAAGGGTATCATCATAATGCCAAACAGGGGTCATCATCTGGTCAAGGGCATTTTTGCTGATAATTTGTGCGTGAT
>CALDNY010000098.1 GCA_937914685.1 uncultured Kordiimonadaceae bacterium | reverse complement strand
GGACAACCTGCCCCCATTGAAGCCAACACAGTGGTGTCGGATATTGGGGACGTGTGATCACCAAATAAGCCGCCGGATAAAATTGCAGCAATGCACAAAACAAGGTCGGCGTCCAAAATTTGGGCCACGGGCAAAGTCGTTGCCATTAAAATGGCAAAGGTTCCATAAGATGAGCCTGTGGCAAAAGACATCAACGCCCCAATGAAAAAGACAACCACAGGAAAAAAGCGAGGATCAAGATGGTCGCCTACTAATGTGGCGAGATATTCCCCCGTATGTAGATCTCGACAGATAGAGCTTAACGCCCATGCCAAAGCTAAAATAGCAGCAACACTTATTAATTGCCCCATGCCCTTAAAAAATTGGTCTATTGCCACATTAATGGCAATATTTTGATAACGTTTCATCACATAAGCGCAGCCAATAGACGCCAATATATAAGAAATACATAAACCTGAATTCACATGAACGCTTTTAACACCCTCATTAAAAGCAAAATAACCAATGATAGTAATCAAGGAAATCGCCATGACCGAGAAAGGTAATATGACCATTATTAATTTTGGCTGTTCGCTCTCTTGGATTTCTGCCTTTATTTCATCAAAAATCCCCTCTTTCTCATCTTTGATATATTGTCTTTGAGCCTTGGCCATTAGACCGAAATCTTTACCAGTCATCACAATCATCGGCACCGATATCACCGCAAGAAGGGCGTAAAACTGATAGGGCCAGACGGCTAAAAGTACTGAAAAAGCATCACCCTCTATGCCCATATCTCTATATGAATTTTCAATCAGGCTCATAATATAAACGCCCCAACTAGCCACAGGGATCAAAATGGTGACGGGGGCGGCGGTCGTGTCAATAATATAAGCTAATTTCTCGCGGCAGATTTTAAGTTCGTGAAATACAGGTCTAAAGAGCGGCCCAACAATTAATGAATTTCCAGTGTCGGTAAAAAAGATACTTAATCCTGATATCCACGCCGCTAATTGGCCGCGCATTGGATTAGATATAAATTTAACAATCATGCTAGAAAATGCTTTGGCTCCACCGGAATATTCTAAAATTCCAACAAACCCCCCGATGATCAAGGTAATTAAAATTACTTGAGTGTTTGAAGGATTTGAAACCTGAACAAATATATGATCTTCCATTAATGAGACAATGGCAAAAAAGGGATTATAATTGGTTAAAATAAGGGTCCCACTGAGTGTTCCTAGGGTTAAGGAGATGATGATATTACGAGTATAAACCGCAAGAAAAATACTGAGCACAGGCGGCACTATTGATAAAATACTGTAATCTTCCATTATTCCCCCTTGATGATTTTATTATGCTTTTCACCCTAATTGATATTTTAATCAATACAAGAAGAAATGACGTGTTTATTACCCTGCCCACGAATTCTATTGTATAAAACCCTTGATCTCTATAACACTTTCATCATCAGAGGGTTGTGCAAGAATACATGCCCCATGAAATTATACATTTATTTATCAGGAGGAAACACAGATGGAACTTGCAACAATTATTATCGCATTAGCATTGATTGAATATATAATATTCAGTATTTTAGTGGCAAAAGCACGGGGCACATACGAAATTAAAGCCCCCGCTGTCAGCGGAGACCCTATTTTTGAACGTTATTATCGGGTACAGGAAAACACTCTGGAACTTTTGATTATATTCATTCCCGGCATGCTAATGTTTGCCTATTATATAAGTGAAAACATCGCCGCTGCTCTTGGCGCGGTTTTCATCATCGGGCGTTTTATATATCTTAAAAGCTACGTCGCCGACCCTAAAACTCGCTCGTTAGGGTTTAGCTTAAGCTTCTTTCCAATATTGATCCTCGTCATTGGCGGACTGGTAGGGGCGGTAATGAAATTACTGTAAATATCCGCTAAAATAAATCCCCGCCTACACAAAGATGATGTAGGCGTATTAATGGCTTTACAGTGTCACTTTCGGTCTGACTATTGTATTTGCAATAAGCAATCCTGCGGCGATCACCAAAGCGACAATGAACATTTGTAAAACGAGTTCAAGCCCTTGATCGCGTTGCCCCCCTGCAGCAACGAACAGTCCTTGAAAACCAATGCTCCCACTGACCATAACCGTGATTGCAGGCACCAGAACGATTGATGTGGGTCTGTTAAAATATCGAGCCCAATAATTGGCAAAAATACTTGCAACAATCGCCCCGGTTAGAGTTCCTAGATAAGCAATTTCAAAACTATTGCCAAAAAGAACGCCAAGATAAGAAACCAAACAGCAGATCATCACCCACAGAAAATCTTTCATAAGCGATTGATAGGCAATGCCTAAACCAATGAAAAGAAGTGGTAAGAAAAACCAAATACCAATGCTTGGTGTTGCGACAATATTGACCTCGACGCTTGTGGGCCACAATAGTCCCACAGTGGCAATGCCAAACCACGCCCCAAAAAACTGTTTTAACAAATAAATAAGCCCACTAATGAGATTAGCACTACCTGAAACCACATGGTTACTGACAATTTCAACAATACCTGCGCTGACGGTAAAACCAGGAATGATAAGGATTATAGCCGATATAACAACCACAGGCAGATTAATTTCTGGCATGAATATTTTTAAGACTGCGGCTATTATACCAATGATATAGGCGCTGGAAAATGGCAATAATTCAAACAATCTCCCCCCATATTCATGAGCAAAATAAACATTGATATAAACAATCAGGGCCAATAGTCCCGAAATATAAATATCCATCATATAACCAGACATTAATCCAGAAAAACCAACACCAATAAAAATAAAACTAACGGCTTTTGCCACAGGCCCCCAAGGATTTGGCAAGGCTTCAATTTCATCAAGTAATTCATAAGCATCATGAAGCGAAACACCCCCTTTGACAACGAATTCCACCAGTTCGCCGACCCGCGACAATTTAGCCATATTAAAACTGCCTTTTTCAACGGCCGCCATATGCATGATCTGATCCATCTTATCCTCTTTCCAGAAAGAAAAAATAATCTCTGAGGGGGTAGAGCGAAAAACACCGTGATAGCCTAGGGCTTCTATGACTTGGGTAAGGTATATCTCAAGGCGCGCCGCTGATGGTCCGTAACCATGGGCAATGACCGCAAGCTTTATGATAAACCGCCTTGCCGCACTGTATTTTACTATATGTTCGTCCGCGTTTAGCATCAGGTGCAACCTTGAAAATTTTAAATATTTCTCACGGTATGTCATTTTGGATAAAAATAAAAACAAATTATCATTCTTTATATCATCGTTATTTGTTCTATCTTTGTTCTTATTGTTTTGTTATGATGATAGTTTCCAATAAAGTAAAAGGATATGATCAATGGCGCAGAGCTTATTAGCGATCCCAAAAGGGTTGCGGTGGCTTTATCTCGACCTCAATAGCTATTTTGCCAGCGTTGAACAGCAATTAGATGTGAATTTGCGCGGCAAGCCTGTCGCCGTGATACCAACCGATACGGACGCCACTTGCGCCATTGCTGCAAGTTATGAAGCCAAAGCCTATGGCATAAAAACAGGAACAATGATTTATAAAGCGCGCGCGCTTTGTCCGGATTTAATTACGGTGCCGGCGCGTCATGATAAATATGTGGAATATCATCATAAAATAATGGCGCAGATTAATGAATTTTTACCCCTTACCAAAATATGTTCCGTTGACGAGGTTGCCTGTCGGCTGATGGGATCAGAATGCAAGGAAGAAAACGCCATAAATATTGCCAAAAACATTAAAAAAGCCATCACTGATAATGTGGGGGTCTGTTTACGCAGCTCAGTGGGCATCGGCCCTAATCGTTTTCTTGCTAAGGTTGCCAGTAATTTGCAAAAGCCTGATGGTTTGACTGTGCTTTATGCTACCGAATTACCAGAACGCCTCGCGCATCTTGAGCTTAAAGACCTCCCTGGGATTGGCCGCAGTATGGATGAACGTTTGCGCCGTGCGGGGGTTTATGACATTAAAACATTTTGGAATTTAAACCCTAAACATGTACGAAGCATTTGGCACAGTGTTGAAGGGGAGCGTTTTTGGTACGCCCTACGCGGCATTGAAACCACTACCGACCAAGCCCCTATAAGACGCACCATCGGCCATAGCCATGTGCTCGCGCCAACTATGCGCCCACCCCATAAAGCGCGCATTGTCGCACGGCGTCTGACCTTAAAAGCCGCGAGCCGCCTGCGCAGACTTGGGTTTTTCAGTGGCAATTTTAGTCTTTATGTGCGCTATGATTTGCCACAAAATAATAAGAAGAATGATACGACAAAATATAAATGGCAGATGGATATAAAACTACCTTTGGCCGAGGATAGTTTTTCTTTCCTCAAAGCCTTAAACTCTTTATGGCAACAAATGATCCATGATGACAATCCGCGCCGGGTCAAACAAATCTCTGTGACCCTTTATGGTTTGGTTGCGCAGGATAAGATTATGGCCGATATGTTTGAACAACTTAATGATCCTATCACCATAACCAATAGGAAAAATAGCCGCCTAAGTGCGGCCATGGATATGATAAATGCAAAATATGGCATTGATAGTGTCGTCCTTGGGACCTTGCCAGAAACCATGTCGCGCTTTAGCGGAACTAAGATCGCCTTCACCCGCATTCCGGAAAAAGCAGAATTTCATGAATGAATTTGTCATGCTTGATGATGATTAATCTTGTAAGTCATGCTTTGAGGGCTTACATAGAAAATAGTAAATATTGACAAAATGGCTAAATACAATGTCTATCCCTTTAAAGGCAAACCATATATTGCCTAAAATTGAATTATTAAGCGAAATTAAGCGGCTTAAAAAACAAAAGAATGCCATCATTCTGGCTCATTATTATCAAGATCCTGAAATTCAGGATTTAGCTGACTTTGTTGGTGATAGCCTTGATTTATCCCGTAAAGCAGCGGCGACAGAGGCGGATGTTATTGTATTTTGTGGGGTACGTTTTATGGCCGAAGTTGCCAAAATCTTAAGCCCTGAAAAAACCGTTATTCTTCCTGATATGGACGCGGGTTGCTCGCTTGAAGACAGCTGTCCACCAGAAGAGTTTGCCAAATTTAGAGAGAAATATCCAGAGCATCTTTGTTTAACTTATATCAATTGTTCCGCTGCTGTAAAAGCACTGTCAGATATTATAGTGACCTCATCTAATGCGGAACATATTTTAAATCAATTGCCAAAAGATCAAAAAATAATAATGGCTCCTGATCGTCATCTTGGGGCTTATTTAGCCAAAAAAACTGGCCGTGACATGATTTTCTGGCCGGGAAGCTGCATCGTCCATGAACGCTTTTCAGAAAAAGAACTGATAAAACTTAAAGCGGAACATCCAACGGCTCCTGTCACCGCCCATCCCGAATGCCCTGATCATATTTTGCGTCATGCCGATCATGTGGGATCAACGTCATCCATCTTAAAATTTGTCCTTGAAAACCCGTCTGAAAAATTCTTAGTGGCCACAGAACCCGGCATCATGCATCAGATGCAAAAAAGCGCACCTCATAAAATATTTATCGGTGCCCCTGGTGCGGACGGCCGATGCAATTGCAATCAATGTCCTTATATGGCGCTCAATACTTTGGAAAAGCTTTATAATTGTCTCGATCGTCTTAGCCCTGAAATAGAGGTTGATGAAATAACCCGCATCAAAGCACTTGCCCCGTTAAATAAAATGCTTGAAATGTCTCCTACAATGGCTTCCAACAGACCCCCTAAGTCAGGGCGGTCTTTTTAGTATGCCTCTTTATAAAGAAGAACTGCGCCATTTCATCACAGCCACCTTAGATGAAGATATTGGCGCGGGTGACCTTACCACCTTAGCGACTATTGCGGCGGACGCACAATTAAAGGCACAAATGACCGCGCGACAAACCATGGTGATTGCTGGCATTGATATTGCTGCCAAAATAATTCATACCGTTGATAGCGCCATAAAAATCGAAATATTAGCCAAAGACGGCCTAGAAGTGACAGCCGGCAACGTCATTATGAGACTTGAAGGGAATGCCCGTAATATTTTAACCGTCGAGCGTTCCGCTTTAAATACGCTACAACATTTAAGCGGCATTGCTACTCTAACACGCCTTTATGTTAAGCAAATCGAACACACAGATTGTCAACTTCTTGACACGCGAAAAACCATTCCCATGATGCGTAAGCTAGCCAAATATGCCGCGCGCATGGGTGGTGCCACCAATCACCGTATGCGTCTTGATGATGGTATTCTTATTAAAGACAATCACATTGCCAGTATTGGCAGTGTAAAAGGGGCCATTATCGCCGCCAAGAATTATGGCAGCCACAAAAGCACCATTGGCATCACCGTTGAGTGCGATACATTAGAGCAAGCACAACAAGCCGTAAATGCGGGTGCTGATCGCTTGCTATTGGATAATATGTCCCTAGAAATGTTAAGAACTGCTGTTAAAGATTATAAAGGCCGCCTTAAGCTTGAAGCATCGGGCGGCGTTACTTTAGAGACCATAAAATCTATCGCCGAAACTGGGGTGGATTTTATTTCCGTGGGCCGCATTACCCAATCTGCACCTGCGGTTGATATTGGACTTGATTATCTAAATTAAAAGAGCATAATCCGCCTGTTTTAAAGACTAGGATCACTCTAATGACGCTTGCTCGTTCCAATATGTTGCTTTTACTGACTGCCTTAATCTGGGGCAGCAGTTTTATATTTCAAAAACAAGCCATGGATATTATGGGGCCTTTTATTTATAACGCCCTTCGTTTTTTCATTGCTGGCCTGTGTCTGATCCCCGTTCACTATGCTCGTCGCGGTCATATTTCGATTATGGATAGCTCCGATAAAAAAAACATGCTACGCAATAGTTTTCTGGCGGGATCTGCTCTTTTTATTGCATCGGCATTTCAACAAATTGGCATTTTGAATACCAGCGTTTCTAATACGGGCTTCATTACGGGGCTTTATATTGTATTTGTGCCGATCATCGGCATCTTTATGGGTCAGCGTTACCCCAACAAGGTATGGTTGGCTATTCTGATTGCCAGTTCTGGTCTATATCTACTTTCTGGAATGGACGGAATATACATGAAAAAAGGCGATTTTTTTATTTTGATCAGTGCTTTTTTCTGGGCGGGGCATTTGATCATCATTGATCTGGTCTCTAAAAAACATCATCCTATTGCCTTTGCTATACGGCAATTTTTTGTGTGCGGTGTATTAAGTTTTATGGCGGCTATTTTACTTGGTGAAAATATCCTTATTAAAAACGGTTTCGCCTGGTTTTATATTCTATTTTCGGGGATATTTTCCATTGGCCTTGGCTATACATTACAAATTATTGGCCAAAAAGTTACCCCCCCATCTCAAGCCGCGCTTATTTTTAGCACAGAGGCTGTCTTCGCGGCGGTGGCGGCTTATTTATTCCTAAATGAAATTCTTGGGTCAAAAGCATTGATAGGATGCGCGTTAATGTTAGGCGGATCATTGATGGCGCAATTTTTCCCACCTCTTAATCATAAAATCCACGACCCTAAATCATTGCCCTAAATTTAGACATGTTGTCCGCCATTGATATGAATTTCAGAGCCGGTGACATAATCAGACATTTCCGTGCAAAGATAATAAATGGTTTTGGCCACTTCTTCTGGTTTACCCAGTCGTCTTAAGGGAATATTCGCAATTAAATCTTCTGTGCCCGGTGATAAGATAGAGGTATCAATCTCGCCCGGAGCAATGGAATTGACGCGAATGCCGTCAGGGCCAAAATCGGCGGCCATTTCACGGGTGAGGGAGGCAAGGGCCGCTTTTGATGTAGCATAAGCAGACCCGGCAAAAGGATGAACCCGCCCTCCTGCAATTGATGTCACATTAACGACCGCACCTTTGGCTAAGGCAAGTTCATCGCGAAGGCCGCGGGCGAGCATAATCGGCGCAAAGAAATTTACTTCGAATACTTTTTTCCAGTCATCCTCTCTGGTATTTTGTGTATTTAAACGCTGACCATTATCACCCTTGGGAGAAATGCCTGCATTATTTACTAGCGCATTGAGAGGGCCGCCACCAAGGCGCGCTTTAATTTCTTTAATGCCTTTTGCGCGGTTTTCAGGATTGCCCAGATCAATTTGTACATGATCCTCGGGGCCTGCTTCCCACGGACAATGTTCGGAAAATGGATGTCGTGAACAAGTTATTACGCGCCACCCTGCGCTTGAAAATCTTTTCACAGTTGCATGGCCAATACCCCGGCTTGCGCCAGTAAGGACAATTGTCTTACGGTCATTGGAACGGCGTTCGACAAATTCTGTATCATTAGATCGCTTTGACATATATTCACCTTTTATCTGGTATCTGCTTTAATACTTAGCACAAACCTTCTTAAAATAATCCAACTAATTTCGTAAAATATTCTCTAATGCTGTTTGTTCTTTTACAGAAAAGCCAACAATAGTTTCATTAGCCACAACAAAAATAGGTCGTTTAATCATTGCGGGGTTTTCAAGCATTATTTGCAGCGCGGACGATTGATTGATGTTTTCTTTTACGTCATCTGGCAATTTTCGCCATGTAGTACCGCGCTTATTTAAAATAACATCAATGAGGTGGTCCTAAAAAACTGGACAGTCTGTTAAGGTGTATCCAAACGTAAATT
>CALDNY010000097.1 GCA_937914685.1 uncultured Kordiimonadaceae bacterium | reverse complement strand
AGCCTCCTGATGAAATAAACTAAATAAGTCTCAAATCATTCGACGACGTACAATTGACTTTGGTCCTAAGCATCCGATTATTAGACAAAGAAAGCATCAGGTTTATGATCAAAACTCAAGGACAAATGTTCCTTTTAAGGAGGTTTTAACAGCCTTTAAAGACCGTATTAAATAAGTTTTAAAACAAACAATATTCTCGAGAGGCATCAAAGCCTTTCTTCCCACTCAGGGTACTGCGACCCGGATGTATCGCTCCAAGGTCTGAGGGGAGAGACCAGTGACCGGGGGTCTAGGTCTTAGTTCGAAAAACCTGATCATGAAAATGATCGGGTTTTTCTGCATCTAAATCAGAAAAATACACTTGTCCTAAATTAACTGTAAAATTGTCCTAAATCAGGCAGCTCGTTACAATTATAGTTACATTGGAATTGGGCAGCTCGTTACATGAAGCACTTAAAAAAAATGGTGCCCCCAGTCGGACTCGAACCGACACATCCAAAGGATACTGGATTTTGAATCCAGCGCGTCTACCAATTCCACCACAGGGGCCCTGGGTAAGGAATGATTATACCATACGTATAATAAGGGCGCATCATAGCGCGAAGTTATTCGGCGTCAAGACGAAGATTATAAATAAAATTACTTTTTCCCTCTCTAGTGCTATAAAACCCGAATCTAAAGAGTAAATTTAAGGTAAAATTTATATGCTAAAAAAATTATATGACAAGACCATGAACCTTGCGGATCATCCAAAGGCGATCTGGATATTGAGCCTCATGGCCTTTGCGGAAAGTTCTTTTTTCCCCATCCCCCCTGATATTTTGTTAATCCCCATGGTTTTAGCCGCGCCAACACGGGCTTGGAAAATTGCCTTGGTTTGCTCCATTAGCTCGATCATTGGTGGTATATTTGGCTATATCATTGGAGCTTATTTCTTTGATATTGTCGGTCAGCCGATTGTCGATTTTTATCACTTGCAAGCAGGGTTTGAAAAATTCCGCGACTATTATAATCAATGGGGAGCGTGGATTGTCGCCATCGCTGGATTTTCGCCAATCCCGTACAAAGTATTCACCATCGCCAGCGGTGTTACCCAATTGGATCTGACAACTTTTATCGTTGCCAGTGCATTATCAAGAAGCACGCGGTTTTTTCTTGTCGCCTTATTACTTTGGAAATATGGAATCCCCATTAGGGCATTTATTGAAAAACGCCTTGGGTTTCTCACTTTATTATTCTGTATCTTTCTTGTTGGTGCATTTGTTCTTCTTAAGTATATTTAAATGATGATGACGATGATCAAACCATTATGGCATTTTGCCCTCGCCAATATCATGCCCCTCGCCCTGTTTGCTTCTGTGGCTATGCTTGTTGGGGCTTACGGCTTTGAATATATTGGTGGGCTTTTTCCTTGTGATTTATGTTGGCCCCAACGCTACGCCCATATGGCGATCATTATTTTTGCTAGTTTTGCTCTTTATTTTAAAAAATCTCGTAAAATTAAATGGTTACGTTTTAAAATAATGACAACATTTTCTTATATGATCAGCGTCGGCTATTCGGGCTACCACGCCGGCGTCGAACAAAAATGGTGGGAGGGGCCCGATAGTTGCACTTTACAAATTAACAATACGTCTCAATCCATGGAAGATTTTTTCAACGCCCTTGGCAATGTTGCCCTGATAAGATGCGATCAAATTCCGTGGGATCTGTTTGGTATTTCTATGGCTGGATATAATTTTCTTATATCACTGACCTTGTTTATTATGCTATGCTTAAGCTTCAAATTTAGCCCTAAAAAGTGAACGAGAAATGAGCCAAACTAAAGGCAAAAACATCCCAAGCCCGCTAACAAAAGAGGCACAACTTGATCGTATTATCCGTGTTGATCATGCCGGTGAATATGGTGCTGTGCGTATCTATGAAGGCCAGCTCGCGGTTTTTGGCGATAACCATCCCATGTCCGATACCATCAAACATATGAAACAACAAGAAGACGTTCATTTGATGCGCTTTAATCAGCTTATCCATCACTATAATGCGCGACCAACGGTCATTACACCGCTCTGGCATGTGGCTGGCTTTGCCCTTGGCGCGGCCACTGCCCTGTTAGGCACTAAAGCGGCAATGGCTTGCACGCAAGCCGTCGAAGAAGTGATAGACCAACATTACGCCGAGCAAATTGAAAGCCTTGATGAGAGCGAGGCTGAACTAGCACAAACTTTAGAAGAATTCCGCCAAGAAGAAATTGAACATAAACAAATCGCCATCGATAACGGCGCCCTACAAGCTCCCGCACATGGGCTGCTTTATGGAGCCATTAAATTAGGGGTCAAGGCCGTCATTAAAGTGGCCGAGCGTATTTAAAGATCAGTCAAAAATTCTAATGCTTTTTGCAACCCATCTGGGCCAATGCTGTGAGTGATCCCGGGAGAGACATAACAGTCCACATGAATATTAGCGGATTGTAAGGCCTCCTGAGCCTCCTCCATCAATTGCAGCGGAACCACATCATCTCTGTCACCATGAATCAATATTACGGGTGGACGAGAGTTTATTTCGTCCTGCCAATGTTCTGGCAATGTCATCGCCCCGGAAAACCCAATAATAGCACCAATATCTGATGAACGTCTTAATCCCACATGCAAAGACATCATCGTCCCTTGTGAAAACCCGATTAAAATTAAATCTTTATTCTCTAATCCGTACCGCGCCAGTTCTTGGTCAATAAAATGATCAAGTATGGGGGCCGCTTTTAAAGTGCCAGTAAGGCGTTCTTCAATGCTCATTGTGCTAAGGGCAAACCATTGAAACCCATTTGGCGAGCCGTAACAATGTTCTGGGCCATTTGGGGAAACAAAAACAGCGTTAGGTAAAGCCTGGCGAAGATGGGGAACCAAACCAATAAGATCATCACCATTTGAGCCATAACCATGGCAAAGAATGACTAATTTATCAGGGCTCTGACCCTCAACTTCAATACGAGGGCCATTTAATTGTGGTAATTCGCTCATGGTCGTTCTACTTTCTAAAAAGAATATTTAACCGCATTTTTACAGTAATGATCATCATGAAGCAATCCGTTAAAATCAGAACCCGTTTTGCCCCAAGCCCTAGTGGTGATCTGCATTTGGGTCATGGCTATAGTGCCAAACTTAATTATGACTTCGCCTGCGCCCATAATGGTGACTTTATACTGCGGATCGAAGACATTGACCACCTGCGCTGTAAAAGACAATTTGAACAAAGCATTTTTGATGATTTAAAATGGCTTGGATTAAAATGGCCAACCCCTATACGGCGCCAATCAGAGCATTTTGATGATTATCAAAAAGCCCTTGATAAATTACAAAATATGACGCTTTTATATCCTTGTTTTTGTAGCCGTAAAGATATTCTTGATGAAATAAATGAAAGCACGCGCGCTCCCCATATGCGCCCAAAACTTGGCCCTGAAGGAATTATTTATCCCGGCACCTGTCGCCATCTCAGCCCCCAAGAGCGGGCGCAAAAAATAGCAAAAAACATTCCCCACGCCCTGCGACTTGATATGGAAAAGGCCTTAAAAACCGTAGGTAAAGACCTCTATTGGACCGACTTAAAAAGCGGCGAGCAATTAGCAGATCCGACCTTGCTTGGTGATGTGGTATTAGCGCGTAAAGATTTTCCCACCAGCTATCATTTATCGGTGGTTGTTGATGATCATATTCAAGAAATTAGCCATGTGATCCGCGGTCAGGATTTATATTATGCCAGCCACCTTCACCGATTATTACAGCATTTACTTGATTTAAATACGGTGATCTATGACCATCATCCCTTGTTGGTAACGCCAGACGGTAATAGGCTTGCCAAACGCGATAAATCAATCACCCTTAAATCTATAAAACAAAGCGGTGTCGATGCAAAAGCGATCGACGCCTTGATCAAACAGTATCTATAATTATTATTGACGTTTGGCTTTTTCAGTAGCGATGATTTTTCCTACCTCATCGCCAATTTCGTTATAGACAAGGAAACTCAAAACATATTGAGCAACTTTCCACGTACCATCTATTTTTTCCAGCACCCCTGAACCTCGAAAACGGCTACCGTTTCTCTGAGAAACACTGGCTTCATCAAACCATGCTACGGTGCCCTCTTTGGAAAATTCGATTTTCTTATTTTCTGATTTATAAACCCAGCCGACACCATTTTTAAAACGTTTGCCCACATAGTCGGTAAATTCTGGTTTTAGAGGCCAACGTTCCCATTCATCGGTCCCCAAAAAGACACCATTTTCGCTAAAATGACCGAGATAACGTTGGTTGTCACCCTTGGCCGCCGCATCATGAAAATCATCAAGAACGGCGATAATCGCAACCTCATCGGCGCTGTGATCTTGGGCCATAGCGGGACTTATCATCACACCAAAAGTCATCATTAATAGTATAAATTTTTTCATTTTTTATTCCTCAAAAACGATATTCACTCTTCTATTTCTTCTGCCTTTATTTTCAATTTTAGAAACCCGAAGCCTGCCGATTTCAGACGTATTTTTAACATGCGTTCCCCCACACGGTTGAAGATCAAGCCCGTCCCCTACTTTTAACAAACGAACCTTTCCGCCTTTACGGGGCGGCGCCACCGACATGGTGCGAACCAATTCAGGGTTTTCGTCCATTTGCTGATCAGTAATCCAGTAAAAAGAAATATCATGGTTTCCTTCCATCAATCGGTTGAGGTTTGCTGTGATTTCTTCTTTATCCAGTGTCATTTCACCAATATCAAAATCAAGGCGACTTTTAACATCACCAATTTGCCCGCCCGTCACACCGCAAGGAACCGATGCACAAAGAAGATGAAGCCCACTATGCATACGCATATACAGATAACGTCTGTCCCAATTAAGTTTTGCCTTTACCTTAGCCCCTACCAAAGGAAGATTTTGCCCCTCAGCGGGAACATGAACAATAGCACCACTATCCTTGTCATAAACAGTGGTGGCAATTTCAACATCATTAATGGTTCCGCTATCACCGGGTTGTCCGCCGCCGGTCGGGTAAAACACAGTTTGATCTAATATAATTCCACCAAGCTCGTTAATTTCTATAACTTCTGCGTCACATTCTTTTAAATAAGCATCTTCACGAAATAATTCTTCAGTCATTTAAATTAATTCTCCAAGTCAATGCCCATTTTTAAGATCTTATTTTCGGGCGAAAATCATTATTACAGTTTATAATTAAAAAAACCATGCCTAACCTGATGATTTACGATAATATAAAAAAAGGGAATTTGATCATGAAAAATTGGTATAATCTAATTTTAATCGCCGTTGCTGCTGCTAGTGGCTACCTTTTGGCTATTAAAGATATTGATGATAACCAATATGATCATTTTGAAAAGATAATCGCGAACGCCACTTTGATAGATTTAAGCCATAGATTAGAACAAGGCATGCCCACTGGCCCGGGGCCAAATATGGAAACCATTGAAACATTGCTTAGCCACACCCCCGGTGAGGGGCTTATGGAAGGTTCTGGCCTCATTCACCGCTATAGTTTCCCCGGTCAATGGGGCACTCATGTGGACGCCCCTGTGCATTTTATTAAAGGTAAAAGAACCCTTGAAGATATTCCGTTAACTGAAATGGTTCTGCCTTTGATCATTCTCGATATTCATCAACAGGTCAGTCAAAATCCTGATTATCAGATATCAATGGCGGATGTCATTGAATGGGAAAAGGAAAATGGTAAAATTCCTGAAAAATCATTCGTTGCTTTACGCAGTGATTGGTCAAAACGCTGGCCTTTCACAAATGAATTGCGCAACTGGGATCAAGAAGGCAACAGCCACTCTCCAGCATGGAGCAAAGACGTGCTTGAATTTCTTGCCAACAGCAGAAATATCACTGCCATTGGTCACGAAACCATGGACACTGACCTCGGCCGATTAGCCGCCAGCGGTCAATACCCGCTTGAAACATATTTCCTCGGTCTGGATAAATATCAAATCGAAAATATGAAATCCTTAGACCAAGTCCCCAAAACAGGATCTTTTATTATTGCAAGCTGGGTTAATTCTAAAGGGGGTGCTGGCTTTCCCGCCCGTGTTTTTGCGATAGTTCCACAAAAGAAATAAAATTAAATTGTTAAAATTTGCATTTATAAAAGAAACCCTAGATATTCTTTTTCGATAGATTATATTTAACCCATTCTATTATCCAGAAAGCATGGCTATGACCGTTTTAAAAATTATCATCCTCATCAGTGTTATCATCACCGTTGGAATTATGTTCGCCGGTGTCTTTAACATGACCAAAAAAACAGGCGGCGGCAAAAAAAGCAATATGCTTATGCGTTACAGAGTGGCATCACAATTCATTACAATATTGCTGATCATCTTGTATTTATGGCTCAAATAATATGGTTAAACTCGATAAAATATATACTCGTGGCGGCGATGATGGAGAGACCTCCCTTACGGACGGCAAGCGGTTAAAAAAATACGCTCCGCGCATAGAGGCTTATGGAACCATTGATGAATGTAATGCCGCCATTGGTATTGCAAGATTGCATACGCAGGCCGAGGATGATGAAATGCTTAACCGCATTCAAAATGACCTGTTTGATTTAGGCGCTGATGTATCAACCCCTATGGATAGCAAATTCCAACAATCAGCGTTGCGTATCGTCCAAAATCAAATTGACCGATTAGAGCAAGAAATTGACCAAATGAACAAGGATATCGCCCCGCTTACTTCATTTGTCCTTCCCGGTGGATCAGCCGCTTGTGCGTATTTACATCTCGCCAGAACCATTGTGCGTCGCAGCGAAAGATTGCTTGTTAAGGTGGCGCAAGAAGAAGAAATTTCTCCGCTCGCCATAAAATATTTAAACCGCCTTTCTGATCATTTATTTGTATTGAGCAGAAAAACTAATAATGGGGGCAAAGATGATGTCCTATGGACACCAGGAGAGAATAGAGAATGAACGCAACTGTATGGAAAATAGCCCCTTGGAATGATGTGCTGTTATTTGAAGAATTTTTAAATGAAGAAGAGCGCATGATCCGTGATCAAGCCGCTTCATTTTGTCAAAGTGAACTGATGCCCGGTATTTTAGAGGCTAACCGCCACGAAGTTTTTGACCGCAATATCCTAACAAAAATGGCCGAAATGGGTTTTCTTGGCCCCACCATAGAAGGATATAATTGCGCTGGGGTTGGTTATGTATCTTATGGTCTTATTTCTCGTGAAGTGGAACGGGTCGATAGCGGCTATAGAAGTGCTATGTCCGTGCAAAGTTCGCTTGTGATGTATCCGATCTATGCCTATGGCTCCGAGGCGCAAAAGGAAAAATTCTTACCAAAATTAGCCTCCGCTGAATATGTAGGCTGCTTTGGCTTGACGGAACCTAATTCAGGGTCGGATCCTTCAAGCATGCAAACCCGTGCCAAAACAGTGGACGGTGGATATATCCTAAACGGCTCAAAAATGTGGATTACCAATAGCCCTATTGCTGATATTTTTATAGTTTGGGCCAAAAATGATCAAGGAATAGTACGCGGGTTTATTTTAGAAAAAGCCATGAAAGGCCTAAGCGCACCAAAAATAGAAGGAAAATTCTCTTTGCGTGCCTCAATCACTGGTGAGATTGTTATGGAAGATGTGTTTGTACCCGAAGAAAATATTCTGCCTAACGTCCAAGGAATGAAGGGGCCTCTTGGTTGTTTATCCAACGCTCGTTACGGCATTGCATGGGGTGTGCTTGGCGCCGCTGAATTTTGTTGGCATGCGGCGCGTCAATATACTTTGGACCGCAAACAATTTGGCAAACCCCTCGCCGCTAATCAACTTATTCAAAAAAAGCTCGCCGATATGCAGACCGAAATAACCCTTGGCCTTCATGGCTGTCTTAACGCAGGGCGCCTGATGGACAAACAAAGCCTGTCACCAGATGCCATTTCATTACTTAAGCGTAATAATTGCGGTAAATCATTGGATATCGCCCGCACAGCTAGGGATATGCACGGCGGCAACGGCATTGCCGATGAATTTCATGTGATCCGCCATGTGATGAATTTAGAAGCGGTCAATACCTACGAAGGAACCCATGACATCCACGCCCTTATTTTAGGGCGTCTGCAAACGGGGCTTAACGCTTTCTGATTATGGCAGGACCTTTAACACACATTAAGGTGCTGGATCTAAGCCGTATTCTTGCGGGGCCATGGTCGAGCCAAATGCTTGGTGATCTAGGAGCGGAGGTTATAAAAATAGAACGGCCAAACCTCGGCGATGACACCCGCTCTTGGGGGCCACCCTTTATGAAAAACCAAGATGGAACTAAGGGAGATTCCTCTTATTTTATCTGCACAAACCGTAATAAAATATCCCGCTCCATTGATATAACGTCGCCGCAAGGTCAAGCCGAAATTCGCCAATTAGCAACAACGTGCGACATTATTATCGAAAATTATAAAGTAGGTGGCCTTAAGAAATATGGCCTTGATTATGATAGTTTAAGCGCGCTTAATCCACGGATTATTTATTGTTCGATCACTGGTTTTGGCCAAACGGGTCCCTATGCAAAACGGGCAGGTTATGATTTTATGATCCAAGCCATGGGCGGGTTAATGAGCATAACGGGGGAGAGTGATACAGACGGCGGAAGTCCACAAAAAGTTGGTATTGCCATTGCTGATATTATGACGGGCATGTATGCGACCATCGGCATATTAGGAGCCCTCGCCCATCGCGACCAAACAGGCCAAGGTCAATATATAGACCTTGCTCTTCTCGATTGCCAGTTGGCCATGCTTGCTAATCAAGCCTCGAATTATTTAATCAGTTCTCAAGTGCCAAAGCGCCAAGGCAATAGCCATATCAGTATCGTGCCCTATCAGGTTTTTAAAACAAAGGACGGTGATATTGTTCTCGCCGTTGGTAATGACCATCAATTTAAGATATTTACAGAGCTGGTGCAGAAAAATTGGCACAATGATGAGCTTTTTAAAACCAATGAAGCGCGGGTTAATAATAGGCAGATTTTAGTGCCTCTCATTGCAGATATTATTAAAGAAAAAACCACTGCTCAGTGGATTACGCTGCTTGAAAAGCATAATGTGCCTTGTGGTCCGGTCAATAATATTGATCAAATATTAGCCGACCCTCAGGTTGAAGCGCGCCGTATGATCCGAAAAATTAAAGCCGAAGACGGAACATCAATTCCCATCATCGCCAACCCAATTAATTATTCAAAAACGCCGCTAGACTATAAAATCGCCCCGCCAAAACTTAATGATTAAAAAGTGCCTTGCAAGAATATTGTGAATTCTTTCACATAATTCCAATCGCGATCAGAGGTATAACTTAACTCATTATAGCGCAAATGATCATTATAGATTTTCATGTGTGTTGTATATTTAAGCGGGGTAATATGCTCAAAGATAAAGATCAACTTCATATTATTAAAGATTTTAAATTCTGCAAAGACTTCGTATAAATTGCCGGTATGTGTATGGGCGACCTCATCAATTTCATGGCGCTCGCTATTGCTTTTTATAGTTCCCTTAAAGCCATACGACATATTCCATTTTGTCACATCATGACGAAAATTAAGGGTTGCTTCATGCTCAGCCTGCCATTTAAACGGTCTATGAATGCCGCTAAATTGGTCAATGACATCATTTTTTTCCCATTTATAATCAACACTGATTAATGCTTCGGGCAGACCAAGGAAGCCAAGGCGTAAATTACCCGTGGTTTTAATGCCGTATGCATTTGCTTTGGAGATATTGCCTGACACCGAAATAAAATCAAGATCGGCGCGATCAATGGCGTTACCCGCCCCATCAAAATATTCTGTAAAATCAACTAAATCAATATAATCAGAGATATCACGATAAAAGAACTCTGCTTGAATGGACCCCGCGTCATTAGGCAATCTATGCTCATAAGTGAGATTATAATTCCATGATTTTTCCGGAACGATACCTGTATTTCCCAACCTTACTTTATCCAAAGAAATGTCATATTTTGCTACAAAGTTTTGGAAATCCAACTGACTAACCTTACGCTCTACAGTGGCTCTAATTTGATCATTTCCAGTAAGATCATAACGCAAATCAACCCGTGGCTTTAGAAATTTAAAATTCTTACTACGTTCAATATTCGCGCCAATTAAAGGGACTGTCACTGAGCTAATTTTTGAAAATTCGGCGACAAGAGAGCTTTGTAAAACCATTTTAGAGGATATATTATAAGTATGATTAGCAAAAAATTCATACCGTTTTTCATTGACCGCAACGTCATCATTGCTACTCAAAGTAAAAGCATTATCCGCGAAGGATTCCTGAGTAAATTTTTTAGAGAATTTATTAAAGGCCGCTTCAACACCGACTTCGAGTATTTGCTTGTTTGTAATGTTTAAATTTAAAGAGCTGCGAATGATTTTCTCTTGTTTCACT
>CALDNY010000096.1 GCA_937914685.1 uncultured Kordiimonadaceae bacterium | reverse complement strand
TGGTCTGGTTATTAATGCCGGTAACTTCGCCAGGTAGACCCAAGCTATCCATTGCATCAGAAACAGCACAGCTGTCCAATTTATTTAATCGTTCAAGAAGATCGTTGCTCATGGTATTTTCCATCTTTAAAATTGCTTTTTAACTGTTATTATAATAATAATTGAAAAGGCCCTGTCAAGCTAAGGAAAAAGAAATGCAGTTTGAATATACTCCTGTCCCAAGTAAAGCCGTTTTCGGCAAAAATTCTACCATGAAACTTCGTGAAGAAGTAGAAGCACTTGGTGGAACGCGGGTCATGATTGCTTGCACAAAGAATATGGTCGCGCGTATAAGCCATATTCTAGATGATATGGGCGACATGGTCGTTTCAATATATGATAAAGCAGAAGCACATTGCCCAGAACATATTGCGCTGGGTGCCGTTAAAGAATTTAATGATACAAATTGTGACATCGTTGTGGTCATCGGCGGCGGATCAACTATTGGCATTGGTAAGGCTATTACCTTAAGAACCGATGCACCGCTTATTGTGGTTGCGACCACCCCATGCGGGTCAGAAAGCACACCCATTCACGGTATGCTTATTGGCAACAAGAAAAAAACAGGCCGTGACCGTAAAGTAATAGCGCGCACTTCTATATATGATCCAGTCCTTACAACAAGCATGAATGCCCATTTAACTGGAACCATCGGAATGAATAGCCTCGCACATTGTATTGAGGCTCTTTATGCACAAGTTAAAAGTCCTGTTTCAGATATTATGGCAGTAGAAGGCATTAAAGCTCTCACGCAAGGATTACCAGAAAGTATTAAGAGCCCCGACAATCTTGATGCTCGGGAACAAGTCCTATATGGAGGCATGCTAAGTGGTTATTGCGTAACGCTAGCTGGTATCGCCATACATCATAAACTTTGTCATGTGCTGGGCGGCCATCACGGTATCCCGCACGGTGAAAGCAATAGCGTGGTTCTGCCTTATGCGGTCGCTTATAATGAAAGCGCAGCACCAGAAGCGATGAAAAAATTAGAAATGCAATGGGAACAGATAGTGCATCAGGTGGCATTTATGATTTCGCGACAATAATAGGCGTTCCTAAAAGCTTAAAAGAACTTGGAATGAATGAAAGTGACCTGGATTTAGCGGCAAAAGAAACAGTTGAAAGAACGCCGTATAACCCAAAGGCTGTTGATGAAAAATCGGTTCGTGAAATGTTGCAGCATGCCTTTGAAGGAAAGCGACCTGTTCCTTTTTGATATTGCAAAAAATACCCAGTAAGTTTTAAATTTTAAGGAAATTTATAAATTTCTAGACTGCTTTCGCCGGCCTTTAACCGTCGGCGAACATCATCTTCTTTGTCTTCACGTACTTGGGATGCTTCGATGACTTCTGCAACCTTGTCTGCGGGAATGACCACGACACCGTCACGGTCGCCAATAACAACATCGCCCTCGTTAATAGTTACTTCACCGATCTGAATGGTTTCACCAACGCTGCCACCACGTTCTTTATCAGTTCCAAGGATATTTAATCCCCTTGAAAATACTGGAAATTGAAGCGTATCAATATCATCCGCATCACGAACACAGCCATCAAGAACGAGGCCAGTTATCCCTCTTTTTTGAGCGGCGTTGGTCAGAATATCACCCCAATATCCCGCATCAGGAAAGTTATCAATACTGCCGACAAGCACATCACCTGCTTGTGCCTTATAAATTGCTTCGTGGAGATTTATATTGCTTCTGGCTAAACAGTGAAGCGGGTAAACGGTGCCACAGACTTTCATATTCTGCGATGTGGGCTTAATATAGCCGGGAAGGGTGCCAATTTGTCCTGCGGCTTCATGAATAGTTGCCGTGCCAAATTCACTTAATTTTTTAACTAGTTTCGGATCAGGGCGCACTGTTAATCTTCTTTCGTTTGAAGGGAATGATATTTATTAATCTCACGGGCTTCGTCAAGACGCATGCCGCTTTCCAAAGCCGTGCGAATTTTGTCTTCTGCCGCTTCGATTTTTTCTGCCTGTGCAAGCACAGCCTCTTCGTGTTCTTTTGGGATAACAATTACTCCGTCACTATCACCACGCATTAAATCACCAGGATGGACCTTAGCATCACCAATATTCACAGGCACATTGGTAGCATCAACTTGAACCCGGTCTTTACCAGTACGCATTGAATAACTACGGCTATAAATGGGGTAACCTAATTTTAAACACATATGAACATCGCGGCAGGCACCATCAATGACAGTTCCCGCCACGCCGTTCTTATGGGCAAGGTATGTTAAAATGTCGCCCCAAACGGTTGCATCTTCACGGCCACCATTATCAAGAACGACGACTGAACCGGGCTCAAGGTCATCAATATAATCACCAACTGTTCCCGGTTTCACATCCGCGGGACCATATTGAATAGTATACGCACGGCCCGTCATACGAAAATGATGATCTCTTGGCTTAATACCAAGGCATTGACCATTAATTCCTAGTTTATCAAGTGCATCGCTAATTGTTGCGGTGTCTAATTTGGATGCGCGCTCTACTGCCTTATCCATGCTTTAAGTCCTTATTTCCAATAAACGAAACCATTTGCTGTACCTGTTCCCGCATCTGAGCGATAGCACGGAACATAATCAACCATTTCACCTTTTAATTCTGTATCAAATAAAATTCCTGCTGCTGAAATCCAATTTTTTAACTCGGAGGTCCCTGTTTGAAAGTATTTTTCATCGAGTGACGTAAGTGTATTTGAATCCTTTTCAGAAAGAGCCTTCATAAATATTTGGTCTAGTTCTTCATCGATGACAAAGTGGCTCATACCTCCAGAACCAATAACGGCAACCTTTAAATCACTATCCCATGCCTGAATAGCGCGTCCTACCATTTGACCAAACTCATATACACGACTTGCAGTCGGTTGATTGGGTGGGAAAAATGTGTTGGTAATGATTGGCACGTTTGGAACAACTTTGTCTCCCATTACTTGGCGATAAATATAACCAAATGCATGACCGACACCTGATGACCAATGGTTTTCGTGGCGGGGTAACTTCATCATTTTTGTAACATCAAAACCATCTTTGGTGGCTTGTTCGATGATAAGTTTTGCAAGGCTGGGTGCACCTGGATATTCGGTATATTCAGGCGGATTATGCCCGGCTTCAGCAGCGTGAATGCCCGGAGCCATACGTGCGATTTGATCTTCATGTGCGGGTTCATTATATAATGTTTCGCCTGCAAAAACGGTAAAGGCTGGTATTACATCAGGATTAAAAATTTCATTTTGATCATTACCCATAATCACCGCTACGTCTGGTTTTACTTCGTTCCATACATCGGCCATTTTTGTGATGGCCTTTTGGCAGCGAGCGTGCCTTATGCTTCGCTCCTCAAGGGATGATTGTATATCTAGGTCTTCGTCATTACGAAGTTCCTTCAATTCATCAAACGTATAATCACCTAGTTTGTATGGATGCGATGGCCTGTTTTGATCCGCCTTTACGCGCATCAGCCATTCTTCGGGTGTTGTTGAAAGTGTTGGACCATGAGAAGTCCACATACCCAGTACAATCTCAGCCATATTTAATTCCTTTAAAACTTCATCTGTTATTATAATAGTAGATGAAGACGAACTGTCAATGCAGATTGCATCATAAAAGACGCCTTAAATATCCTAAGAATTTTTTCTGCTCTTCATTTGTTAGTGGTAGCAAGGTTTCTTTACTGGCTTCTGCGCCTAACGGGATAACGGCCTCAACGATTTTTTCCCCCTCTTCCGTAAGGTTTAAAATATGATAGCCTAAGCCTTCTTTAGTTTGAGTAGATGAAATCATTCCCTTTTTAACCAATCGATCAACCAGACCATGCACGTTACTTGGCTCCATTCCAATACGGCGCCCAAGTTTGTTTTGTGATGTAGGTCCTTTTAATTTTAACGCTGTCATCGCTGACGTTTGCATCGGACTTAACCCAGTGAATTTAATTTTTTGTTTCATACGGTCGCGTGCTTTATGAAAAACACGCCTAAGTAAATGACCGACTTGGTCTTCTAGTCCTGAAATATTATCCCTTGTGTCGCTCTTGTTTTCCAATGAACGTCCTTTAATTTTCATAATTATTATAATAACATTAAAATAATAGAATAAGTTTCATAAAATTCCAAGTCCACCTTTAGAAAAGTTAAATAAGGAAGAATAATATTGAACCAATAAGATACACACAACACATTTATCTTAATCGTATGCCAGTATCCCATTTAAGGGTCACTGAGAATTGAAAGGTGCACTTTCTTTGCTGTTGTTAAGACCACACGCTCATTCTCCCCTGAATATTAAGAGAGCTTACTTTAATTGATTTAAAGGGTCAAATATCTGAGTAGTGGTACAACAACACTCCCCGTTTCACTTGAAGACGTTTATGAAAGTGTTGCACTAGAATACTAATGTTAGCTTTGAAACAGTACGTAAGGCTCATATAAAACACGGGAAAGGTTTACGAAAAAATCTCAAAAACCAAGGCATTATTTCAAAATAACTGAGGTGGTCCTAAAAAACTGGACAGTCTGTTAAGGTGTATCCAAACGTAA
>CALDNY010000095.1 GCA_937914685.1 uncultured Kordiimonadaceae bacterium | reverse complement strand
AGTTATTATTGGTATTGTCCTCACGATGGGCATGGTTTTTGGAGGATTTATTATCCACGGCGGTAGCATGGAAGTTATTCTTCATGCTTTACCAACGGAGGCAATGGTGATCGGTGGAGCCGCTATAGGATCATTCATTACAGGTAATGGCGGGGCTATAATTAAAAAAGCAGGAAGTGGACTTGGTAAAGTATTTAAAGGGCCAAAATGGAAAGCGGCAGATTATAATGATCTTTTATGCCTGTTATTTATGCTTTCGAAACTTATTAAAACCAAAGGTGTGATCGCTCTTGAAGCCCATATTGAAGATGCTGATGAAAGTAAAATCTTCAACCATGTGGGTACCATAAAAAATGACCATCATGTGGTTAATTTTATTTGTGATTATTTCCGTATGACAACTATGAATTTTGATGATCCTAATCAAATGGAAGATGTCATGCTTAAGGAGCTTGAAAAGCATCACCATGAAGCAAGTGAAGGCGCTCATGCGTTGGCTATTGTCGGCGAGGCTTTTCCTGCGCTTAGTATTGTGGCGGCGGTGCTTGGCGTGGTTAATACCATGTCATCTATTGATCAGCCTGTGGAAATATTAGGAGCGTTGATTGCGGGCGCGTTGGTTGGAACATTCTTGGGAATTCTCATCTCTTATACTGTGGCTTCTCCCATAGCCAGTCGACTGCAACAAATCGTTGATGAAGAAGGACATATTTATGATGTTATGAAAGATTATATAATTGCCCATCTTCACGGAAGTGCACCACAAATTTCAGCGGAAATAGGCCGTAAAGCTGTACCAGATAAATTCCAGCCATCATTTTACGATCTTGATGAACTGCTCAATGAAATTCCAAATGATGTTTATACTTAATGAAATAAATAGCCTTATTGATTTTGTAATTTTTTAGCAACCATCGGTGCAAAATAAGTCCAAATACCACAAGCGCCTGCGCGTTTAAAACAGAGTAAGCTTTCCATCATAGCTCGCTCAAGGTCAAGCCAGCCATTGGCTGCGGCGGCGTGGATCATCGAATATTCCCCGCTCACTTGATAAGCAAAAGTGGGGAAATTTAACTCGCGACTGACCCGATTGATAATATCAAGATAAGGCATGCCCGGCTTGACAATGATACTATCCGCCCCTTCATTAATATCCATCATTGTTTCGCGTATGGCTTCGTCTGAATTTGCAGGATCCATTTGGTAGGTTTCTTTACCTAGTTTTAAATTATTAGAAGATCCAACCGCATTACGAAATGGGCCGTAAAAAGCCGATGCATATTTGGCTGCATAAGACATGATTTGAATATTATGATATTGTTTTTCTTCCAACATATTACGAATAGCACCAACTCGACCATCCATCATATCTGAGGGAGCTATGATATCACAGCCTGCTTTGACTTGGATATGGGCCTGATTGATCAGAGCTTCCAAAGTTAAATCATTATCCACATATCCATTTTTAATAAGACCATCTTGACCGTGGGTGGTATAGGGATCAAGGGCGACATCACAAATAATACCAATATCCGGCACGGCAGATTTTATGGCACGCACCGTTTTGCATATTAAGTTTTCTGGATTAACCGCTTCATAACCATCATCTGATTTTAAGTTTTGTGGTGTTTGTGGGAAGAGGGCAATGGCAGGGATACCAAGCTCAAACGCTTGATTCGCACATTCGATAGCCAGATCAGTAGTATATCGCTTAACGCCGGGCATAGACCCTACCTCTGTCGCTTTATTTGTTCCTTCTTGGATAAAGATTGGCCAAATAAGATCCTTGACGCTTAATGTATTTTCACGAAGCAAGTCCCGTGACCACGGATTCTTTCTATTTCGTCTTGGTCGGCTACTAGGATAAGAACTTACAATCATTTCGGGCTCCAAATGTGTATTTTTTTCGATCACTTAAATTATTCAACTAATGTAAACAGTTTTTTAACAGCTTGTTAGGTATGTTGTTATATAACGTAAGTTAATAAAACAAAATATTTTTATGAATAATAGGATATAATTGATGTCATTAACTCATCATAGTAGCAATTTAATTGGCGGCCATGAAACACAAGAAACCAGAACAAGGCATAATTTTCTAGAATGCCTAAGGTTAATTGAAAGGTTGCACAGACGTATGCTAGACATCGTCAAGCATCGCCTTGATTCGAAAGGGATGAGCGACATTAATTCCGTGCAAGCATTATTGCTTTATAATATTGGCGATCATGAAATCACAGCAGGTGATTTAAGAAATCGTGGTTATTATCTAGGCTCTAATGTTTCTTATAATCTTAAGAAACTTGTAGAAGCGGGGTATATCAGGCAAGAACGTTCAGAACATGATCGTCGGGCTTTGCGAATCTGGTTAAGTGATAATGGAAAGGCTGTTTGTAACCTTGTCGGCGAGCTCTTTGATGAAAATCTTGATCTGGTAAAAGATCAAAATTTATTCACAGATCAAGGCGTCACCGAACTTCGGGACCGGTTGCGGTCTTTGGAAAGCTTTTGGACAGATATGCTTCGTTTTTCTGGCGAATAATAAAATTTATGGTGAATAATAAAAAGTAAGACAAATTGAACTTATTTTTTACTTTTCATCTTCCCCTTCACGATTTATATAGTATTATTTACATATGAAAGCACAATTTTTTCTTCCTTTGTCAATTAATCTA
>CALDNY010000094.1 GCA_937914685.1 uncultured Kordiimonadaceae bacterium | reverse complement strand
GAAATCGTGATTTAACTCCAACTCATTTAACAGAGTTCTTTAATGGCGAAAAAACCGATGACTTCCCCGATAGTGGTGGTGCAAAGAATTTTCTCAAATTTCTGACAACTGAACTTGCCCCTCAAGTGGAGGATCAATACTTAAGCCAGCCGTACCGCATGTTTGTTGGTCATTCTGACGGAGGGACGTTCGGTCTTTACGCAAACCTTGAAGAGCCAACTTTTTTCAATTCACTGATAATTATGGACCCAAGTGTTTGGTGGGATAGTCAAGCGATGGTGAAAATGCTTAAAGGTCGTCTTTCGCGTCCACCAACCAATAAAGTAACCCTTTATATGTCCGCTGCAAATAATCCGGATACAGAAGGTTACCCTGAAGGCTTTGTAATAAAACCTCAACGTGAATACTCTTCTCTATTATCAACGTGGTCATCGGATACATTTAGGCATTCACTGGAGTATTTTGAAAAGGAAAATCATTTTTCTGTCCCTCTACCAAGCCTCCTAAACGGCCTTGACTACATTTTTGACGGCTACATGTTTAATTTTGAAAACGCTTACAACAATCCAGAGTATTTGATCGATCATTATGCGGCTCAGTCTGAGAAGCTTGGCTACAAGGTTGTGCCAGATACTTCTCTCATATTTGTACTTGCAAGTATTATGGAGAGCGAAGGCGAATTACCTCGAGCAATTGAAACTGTCAAACTTGGTCTAGAACTTTATCCCGATAACAAAGATTTTAAGGATTATTTAGCTAAGCTAATTAACTCGTAATAATGATTTACAGTTTCGCATAATTTGAATGTCCGCTTTGGGCGAGACGCAGACAATCAGTATAATCGATTTATGAGTGAAGATTTCAATTAGTGTACGGCGGCAATGAGTTTAGGTTCCTTGTTATTATAATCTCATTTCGTTAATGTTATTATCAAATCAGGAACATGTGTTGATGTTAATAAAAATGATGTGATGCCAATATTTTATTGACATTTTTATCATCTTCAGAGAGAGGTAGTACAATGAATGACGTGTTGATATATTTCTTATCAATATTTCCAAGGTTCTTAATGGCATAGTATGGTTTTTGATTTTGCACACACCAAAGCAACCGTTCAATAGCAGGTTCATGTTCAGCAAAATCATTTACGCTTTTTCCGGTTTGTTCCCCGTATAAATCAACACAATAAGTACCGATAAGCCGAAAGATAAAGGCATCATTGTTATTATCAAAATCAAACAACATTATGCTAGGTAAATAGCCTTTCAGTTGTTCAATTTGAATATCTGAACGAGAAGGCATTTTTCGACCATTTCTTAAACTCAACCAATAATTATATAATTCAAGCTGATGGGGAGCCGTAAAATCCCTGTCAGTAAAATCCAAAAGTAATTTTGTATTATTATTCATAGCAAGCTTACCCCCAATTATTAGCTACCTCGTATTTTTATATATATAGCAAAGGTCATTTGATTGAGACCTTTATTTCCTTCTGACTATTTGGCCGGGTCTGGCGCCGGTTTCTTTATCATTTTGCCACACTAGTTCGCCATTTACCCAGACCGCTTTGATGCCAGTTGAATATTGTAATGGATCATCAAAGGTGGCGTGATCGGTAATGGTGGACGCATCAAATATCAACAGATCGGCGGCGTAACCCTGTTTGAGCATTCCTCTGTTTTTAATGCCCAAATTGCTTGCGGTAAGGCTGGTCATTTTTCTGATGGCCTCATTTAGTGAAAGCACGCCTTTATCGCGAACATAACTGGAAAGAACGCGGGCAAAGGTGCCTTGGCCTCTAGGGTGGCGTCCGTCAATGCCACCGTCGGTGGTGATCGCGGTGTAAGGCCATTTCATGAAGTTTTCAATATCAACTTCGCTCATATTGCGCCCGATGATACTTTGTCTTAAATTTTCTTTATCCGCAGTTTGTAATAAATCCATTAATAAATCTACTGGCTCCATATTTTCCTGTATGGCGATTTCTGCTAATGTTTTGCCCGTGTATTGAGGGCGGCCTTGGTAATCGACAAAGATAATATTTTCAGGAGAAACAATGGATTTAAGGGCATATTCGGCGGCGGCGCGGTCATAATAATCTCGTGATGGGATAAGAATGGCCAATGTGCTCTGCCAACCATCATAAGGATATATATCGGCGGTGATATCAAGCCCCTCAGCGCGGGCGGCATCTAGCTTCTCAATAAATTCAGGAGATTGGCCGTATAAGGCAAACATAGCCAGTTTGATATGGCTAAAATTGGCAGGGATATGGGCTTCGCGGGCAATGGTTATCAACTCATCAAAGGCCTCGGTAACCGCAACGTCTTCGCTTCTGATATGACTTGTATAGCGACCCCCTGCTTGGGCAGCGACCTTGGCAAGAGCAATGATCTCTTCTGGATCTGAATAAACAGCCGGCTCATACTCTATTCCCGTTGAAAGTCCTAAAGCTCCTGCCTTTAAATCGGCGCTGAGTAATAGCTCCATCTGATCAATTTCATCCGCTGTTGCGGGTCTTTTATAATCATCCCCCATCACTTGAGATCGGTAATTATTATGAGGGCCAAAATAGGCGAGATTAACGGCGGCAGGGTTTTTTTCAAAATAATCCATATTGTCTTTGATTGAAATATAATCACTGCCAAATTTTTTAGCACTTCCGTCCATACCGCTAACAATGGTGGTTATACCTTGTCCAAGCAGGCTGGCGGGGGCGGGTTTTTCCATTAATTTACTATCATGGTGGCTGTGGGGATCAATGAAACCGGGCGAAAGCACAAGACCTTCCGCGTCCCATATTTTTTCACCCTCAATTTCCTCTAAAATACCAATGGAAGAAATAATACCGTCCTGAATTCTTAAATCGCCTTGGTACGCATCACCGCCAGAGCCATCATAGATCATGGCGTTTTTAATCAGCCAAGAGCTAGAAATTTCTTTTTCATCTTGTTGTGAATTATCGCATCCACTAATGAGCATAAGAGCAAAAACGGGTGTGAGAATATGTGTTATAAATTTAAACATTTATTTTCCATTTCTTGAGTTGGCTCGTACTTCTGCCTTCATGGAGAAAGCGACGAGAATAATGGACATTATACATGCCCCGATGATTAACATAAATCCGGCGTTCCACCCTGCCCGATCAACCACATAACCGATGGCGATATTGGCTGAAACCGCCCCGCCCACATAGCCAAACAGTCCGGTAAAGCCCGCAGCTGTTCCAGCGGCTTTTTTGGGAACTAAATCAATAGCAAACAGGCCGATCAACATCACAGGGCCATAGATGAAAAAGCCAATAGTGATCAGCATGGCAATATCTATCGCTGGATTGCCCGGAGGATTTAGCCAGTAAACAATCACACAAACCATGGTGATCGCCATAAAAATAACAATAACGGGCGAACGGTGGGCTTTAAAATATTTATCAGAGACATAACCGCAAATCAGCGTGCCAGGGATACCCGCCCATTCGTAAACAGCGTAAGCCCAGCCTGATTGTGCGAAGGAAAAGTCCTTAACCTCGCTTAAATAAGTCGGCGCCCAATCGAGCACACCGTAGCGCACTAAATAAACAAATGCGTTGGCCACGGCAATGGCCCAGAGCAGCTTATTATTAAGCACATATTCTAAGAAAATTTCTTTTGTAGAAAATTCCTTTTCATGTGACACATTATATTCAAAAGTGGTTGGGTAATCTTGATGATATTCTTCAATGGTCGGCAGACCCTGTGATTGGGGAGTGTCGCGAACCGTTAGATAAACAAATGCGGCAACAAACAAGGCAATGAAGCCGTGAAAATAAAAAATCGCATGATAATCGGCAAATATGGCAACCCCTAAAATAGCGAGTGGACCAACTAAACCGCCACCAACATTATGAGCCACATTCCAAAGGGCCATTTTTGTTCCCCGTTCATTAGGCGAAAACCAATGAACCATGACCCGACCACTTGGGGGCCAACCCATACCCTGAAACCAACCATTGATCAGTAACAGTGTAAACATAATGGCAACCGAGCTTGTAGCAATAGGCATAACGCCCATGAAAATCATTACTAACGCCGATGATAAAAGTCCTAATGGCATAAAAACCCGCGCATTACTGCGGTCAGAGACGCTGCCCATGATAAATTTTGAAAGGCCGTAGGCAATGGCGACACCAGACAAAGCAAAGCCAAGTTCAGTTTTAGAAAAGCCTTCTGCGATTAAACTTGGCATGGCAAGGGTGAAGTTTTTTCGCACCAGATAATAACCGGCGTAACCAATGAAAATTCCCATAAAAACTTGAAAGCGCAAGCGACTATAATTTTTGTCTATTTCCAGCTCATCAATGGGCTCTTGATGGGCGGCCGGTTTTAAAATTCCAATCATAAAGGCTTATTCTTTCTATTTTTTATTTTTGATAAAATTCACAGTTCGATCAGTAAAGTCGGTAAAAACGCCATCAACGCCAATTTGATAGAGAAATAAATCGAGTACTTCTTCATAATTTCCTTCAATTTGATCCTGTCTGAAAGTATAAGGATGCACATCAAGCCCTGCCGCGTGAGCATTTTTTACCAAATCAGTGATATGTAAGCCATCTTTGTCGTTTGATGCGATCATCTTCATGTATGGGCCAATACCATCGGCGTATTTTCCTAAAGCACTAAGGCCATCTTTTGTAATGATTTGATCATAATAATCTTCGATATCCAATAATTGAATCAGCTTTATATTCATTGAGAGCTCTGGCAATAATATATCATGGACCCGTTTTAATTCTTCAATGTCAAAGGTTTGGAAATAGACTTTATCCTGTTTACTTATATAGCCATATTTTTTGAGAACCTTAAGAACACTAAGGCTTAAATCTTTTCCTTGCTGGCGATGAAATTCGGGTGATTTTACTTCGGGATAGATGCCTATATTATGGCCTGTCGATTTATTAAGTCCTTGGATAAGCTCTATTTCTTCGCTAAAGGTGTGAATTTTAAAGCGAGATTTTCCAAGGGGGAAACGTTTAGGAAATACCGCGGTTTTTTTACCGTCTATAATGTCATAACGTTCAACTATTTCTAGGGTTCTAATCTCTTCCAAGGTAAAATCAATGACATAATATCTGCCGTCATCACGCATACGTGTGGGAAATTTTTCTTGTACATCAGAGACATGATCCAAATAATGGTCATGCAATACTACAAGCCTATCATCTTTGGTCATGACCACATCTTGCTCTAGATAATCTGCGCCCATTGCGTAGGCCATGGCCTTGGCAGCGATGGTATGTTCGGGCAGATATCCGCTCGCGCCCCTATGGGCAATGACGATTTTATCTGATTGTTGGGCATAAACCATTGATGGTAATAACAAAAGACTTGTAAAGAATGTACTGATAAGGGTTTTATATTTCATGATATCCTACCTATTTTTTTTATTAATAACTGTGCATGGTTTAATTTCATATTGCAATATTTATATCATGCTTGATAACCAATGGATCAGCGCGCCGCGTTGGTCTTTATTGATATCAAAGCCGAGTTTGGTTCTGCGCCATAAAATATCATCGGCGGTTATGGCCCATTCATGCTGTTTAAGATATTGGGCCTCAACCTCGTATAATCCGGCGCCAAAATCAGGTCCCATGTCTGAGAGGCTTTTGACATGTTTTAAAACTTCTCTCGCTTTAGTGCCATAAGTTCTCATATAGCGTTCAATCAGTTCTATTTTCAGATAGGGATAATCTTCGGCTAATTTTTGTTGAATGTCTGCAAATTGATCAAAGTCGAAATCACCGCCTGGAAGGGGATTTGTCGCGGTCCAGTTTTCAGTCATTTTCGGAAAATATGGTTTCAATAGTTTGCAGGCTTTTTCAGAAAGAACCCTGTAGGTGGTAATTTTTCCGCCAATTATATTAAGAAGCGGCGGTTGATTTTCCTCGCCGTCTAATTTGAGCACAAAATCACGTTTCG
>CALDNY010000093.1 GCA_937914685.1 uncultured Kordiimonadaceae bacterium | reverse complement strand
CAGTTTTAAACTGAGCCTTGCCATGTCGGCAAATTCAATAAGATTTTCACGACGTTTATTTTGTTTAATTTCGCCCGCCCGCTCGAGCAAACTTTCAAGATCACCAAATTCTTCGATTAATAAAGCGGCGGTTTTAACCCCGATCCCCGGTACTCCCGGGATATTATCAGAACTATCACCGGCGAGGGCTTGAATTTCGATTACTTTATCGGGGCCAAGGCCAAATTTTTCAATAACCTCATTAGTTCCGATATGGCGATTTTTCATAGTGTCTAACATGGTTACTTTATCGGAGACAAGTTGCATTAGGTCTTTGTCCGACGACACGATTGTGACGCGATTTCCTTCTTTTTCAGCCTGCGTTGCATATGTGGCAATAATGTCATCGGCTTCATAACCCACCAATTGGATAGAGGGCAGATTGAAAGCTTCAACCGCCTCATGGATAATTTTAAATTGTGGCACTAAATCATCAGGGGCAGGCGGTCGGTGCGCTTTATAGTCAGGATAAAGGTCATTGCGGAATGTTTTTCGTCCAGCATCAAAAATCACCGCCAAATGGCTTGGTCGTTCGTTATCATCTAAATCACGCAGTAATTTAAAAAGCATATTACAAAAGCCAGAAACCGCATTAACGGGTGTGCCGTCGGGACGACTTAACGGACGAATGGCATGATAGGCTCTAAAAATAAAGCTCGAACCATCAATAAGATATAAATGCTTAGCATTAGACATATAGTGTGTTCCGTAAATAAATGTGATTATTGATTGACCCATAGACTAGCGAATGATACCGAATAAACAAGCTCATATTGGATCATTAAAGATGACAGATCAAGAACTGGCCATAAAAATTCGCGGCCTAAAAAAAACTTACAGCGGCGAAGGTCACTCAGAGCCTAAAATTGCTTTGAAAGGAATTGATTTATCAATTGCGCGGGGCTCGATTTTTGGTCTGCTAGGGCCTAATGGTGCCGGAAAATCGACGATTATAAATATAATCGCGGGTGTTGTGGATAAAAGCCAAGGTAAAGTCGAAGTTTGGGGTTTTGATATTGATGAAGATAGCCGTAATGCTAAAGCCAATATTGGCATCGTTCCTCAAGAAATAAACTTTGATGTTTATTTTACGCCTTTTGAAATTTTGGAACTTTATGCGGGTTATTACGGCATTGCCAAGGCCGAGCGCCGATCAGACGAAATATTAAAAGCCATGCGCCTTGAAGATCAGCGTGATGCCTACACCCGATTTTTGTCAGGGGGAATGAAACGACGGCTTTTGGTGGGAAAAGCCATGGTTCATAGTCCACCGATATTGGTTCTTGATGAGCCGACAGCAGGGGTTGATGTGGAATTGCGGCAACATATTTGGCAATTTGTCCGTGAATTAAATCAAAAGGGCGTCACTGTCGTGCTTACCACGCATTATTTAGAGGAAGCAGAAGAGCTTTGTGATGAAATCGCCATTATTAATCATGGTCAATTGGTGATCTGTGATAAAACACCAAATTTATTGAAACAACTTGATGAAAAAATGGTGGTGATCACTCCGGTGGCACCGATCATAGAAATCCCAGAAAGTCTCACACAAATTGGGGCAAAAATGAACCATGAGGGCTCTCTTGTTATTTATTTTAGCCCCAGTAAAATATCAGTTGGTAAAATTTTGACTATCATTGCCGCGACCTCTATTGAAATTGCTGACTTAAAAACCGAGGAAAGTGACCTAGAAGATATTTTCCTTCAATTGACCAAAAGTAAAAATGATTAAAAGGCGTCCCCATGTCATTAAGCCATGATTTTGATGTTCTAATAATAGGTAGCGGCGCGGCTGGTTTAAGCCTAGCCCTCCATGTCGCCGACCATGCTAAGGTCTGTGTTCTTTCAAAAAATAAAATCGCCAGTGGTAGCACATCTTGGGCCCAGGGCGGTATTGCTGCCGTGCTTGATGATCGGGATAGCATGGCATCGCATATTGAAGATACGATCAATGCTGGCGGCGGCCTTTGTGATTATGAGGCGGTTAAATTTGTTGTGAGCCAAGGCAAAGAAGCCATAAACTGGTTAATTAAAAATGGCGCTGATTTTACCAAAGACCATGAACCAGATAAAGAAACCATTGTCGAAGGGGATTATCACCTGACCAAGGAAGGCGGTCATTCATTTCGACGAGTGATCCATAGTGCCGATGCTACGGGCAAAGAAGTGCAAATTTCCCTAGAAAAGCAAGTACGCAAACATCCTAATATTACCTTGTTCGAACATCATATGGCCGTTGACCTTGTCAGTAATGGATTTCGGGACCCGAAACGTCAAAAATGCATTGGCGCCTATATATTGGATAGTAAGCGCGGAGAAATTGATGTGTTTCGCGCTAAAGCAACCGTGCTTGCCACAGGGGGAGCAAGTAGGGCCTATCTTTATACATCAAATCCCGATGGCTCCACGGGGGACGGCATTGCGATGGCGTGGCGCTTAGGGTGCCGTGTTGCCAATATGGAATTTAATCAATTTCATCCAACCTGCCTCTACCATCCAGAAGCGCGGACATTTTTGCTGACCGAAGCCTTGCGCGGTGAAGGGGCTTATCTTCGTCTTCCGAATGGTAAACGATTTATGGAGCGTTTTGATGAACGAGGTGAATTGGCACCACGGGATATTGTTGCCCATGCGATTGACCATGAAATGAAACGATTGGGAGCAGACTGTTTGTATCTTGATATTTCCCATAAAGACGGTGGTTTTATCAAAGAACATTTTCCGACCATCTATAAACGGTGCCTTAAACTTGGTTATGATTTGACCACAGATCAAATTCCCATCGTGCCAGCGGCTCATTATACATGCGGCGGAATCATGACGGATTTAAAGGCGAGAACGGATATACGAAACCTTTATGCCATCGGCGAGACCGCCCATACAGGCCTTCACGGTGCTAATCGCATGGCCAGTAATTCACTGCTTGAATGTTTGGTTTTTGCCAATTCTGGTGCCAAAGATATTTTGAAAAAAATAAATAAAGAACAATTTGATGTTGAAATAAAACCTTGGGACGAAAGCCGGGTTATGGATTCTGATGAAGAGGTGGTGGTTTCTCACAACTGGAACGAACTACGTCATTTTATGTGGGATTATGTCGGCATTGTTCGCACAACCCGAAGATTGCAACGTGCAGCGCGACGCATTGATATGCTGGCTAGTGAAATTCGTGAATATTATAGCCATTTTCGGATTAGTCCCGACCTATTAGAGCTTAGAAATCTGGTGACAGTGGCTGATTTAATCGTTCATTCAGCCATGCAAAGAACAGAAAGCCGTGGCCTTCATTATATGCTTGATTTTCCCAAGGTTGATCCTGAAATGGACAGCAGAAATACAGTGTTAAAACCGCCGAGACGTCCTAATAATCGTTAAATCACTTCACTATTCTGATAAGCTTCTTGTCGAAATATTTTAAAACTTGTTCAAGCTCGTGACCGCGATTTAAAATCTGACCGTGACGGCTAACGATCGCAAAGGCCCCTTGTTTGTGCCGCAAGCTCGGAGTTTTGATAATGCGAAAAAGAGGCTTTTCACTGGCACGCTGAAAAATTGCAAATATGGCCACATCTTTTGATCCTGACGTCGCATAATCTTTCCAATGACCCGCCGCAACCATTTTACCGTAAATGTTCAAAATGGCTTGAAATTCACGGCGGTCGAAAAAAATAAACTGGACGGCGGCCTTATGATTAAAGGCATGCTCCATAGGAATTATTGTTGATCTATCGCTCATTATGATGATTTTGAAGGAGGGAGAAATTTTTTGCAACAAAATTTGCCACAAAATGACCTTATTTCACTCATAAGTCTGCCTTAATTCCTCTCTATAAATAATAATTGTTAGTCCCGCAGTCAGTCGGTCTAAATATTGCGACCCTTTTTCCCTCCCCTTCACCCAGCAATATTTGATCGATTGGCTGCATTTTTATTTCAACTTTGCAAAATTATGCTAAAGTCGTAAATAATTTGAAGGGATGATCTTATGAAACTTTATGAATTGGTTGGGGTTGATAAAACCCAAGGCTTTAGCCCGTATGTTTGGCGCATTAAAATGGCGCTGGCTCATAAGGGGCTTGAGGCTGAAATGGTTCCTCTAGGATTTACAGACATTAAAGACACACTGGATTTTGCCGATAGTAAAACCGTTCCCGTTTTGGTGGACGGCGATAATATTATCAAAGACAGTTGGGATATTGCGTGTTATTTGGAAGCGGCCTATCCGGACAGTCCCTCAATATTTGGCGGTTCTGTCGCTAAAGCACAAGCAAGACTGCTCAATCATCAAATAACATTGCCTCTATTAGTACCGTTTTTTAAAATATTGGTTGCCGATATTTATGATCTATTAAACGATGAAGATAAGGACTATTTTCGACGCACGCGCGAACCACGCCTTGGCTGTACGATCGAAGAGACCATAGAGGCGCGACCAAAATTATTAGCGAGCGTCAAACAAAACCTGTGGCCTTATAATAAATGTTTGGAAGAGCAACATTTCTTTGGCGGCGATGAGCCGGCTTTTTCTGATTATATAATGTATGGTATTTTCCAATGGGCGCGCGGTACCAGTAACATAAAAATCCTCCAAGAAGACCAACCACTTTATAAATGGCGAACAAAGATGGATAATTTGTATGATGGATATGGCGCGACGCTTGTCTCTCGTTAATAAAATCGTTTTTTCTTATTTGAAATCCTTGAAATAATGAAATTTTACGCCATATCTCAAAGGTATAAGTAAACAATCAAGGAATTAAAATAATATGACAACCGAAAAAATGGGCTTTGAAGCTGAAGTCTCCCGTCTTTTACACATGATGGTTCATTCTGTTTATAGTGACAGAGAGATTTTCTTGCGAGAATTAATTTCTAACGCATCGGATGCTTGCGACAAACTTCGCTATGCGTCCCTGACCAATAACGATTTGATAAAGGATAGTGGCGATTTTGCCATCGATATCCATCTTGATAAAAAAGCAAAAACCTTAACCATTTCCGATAATGGTATCGGTATGAATAAGGAAGATTTGATCTCGCATCTAGGGACAATCGCCCGAAGCGGCACTTCTGCTTTTGTCGAAAGCATGCCTAAAGAAGATAAAAAGGATGCTAACCAAATCGGCCAATTTGGCGTTGGTTTTTATTCTGTATTTATGATTGCTGATAAAGTTGATGTTTTAAGCAAAAAAGCGGGTGAGGATAAGGCTTTTCTGTGGTCATCTGATGGTATTGGCGAATATAGTATTTCAGACGCCAAAAAACCGACACACGGCACGACAATAACGCTGCATATTAAAAAAGATGCCAAAGAATTCTTAGAAGTGATGCGCCTTAAAAATATTATCAAAACCTATAGTGATCATATTACACTGCCTATTAGCCTGATCAGTCAAAACGAAGATAAAGACGCCAAAGAAAAAGAAATTTCTGAAAGAGTAAATGATGGAACGGCTCTTTGGGCGCGAGCTAAATCAGATATAACCAAAGAGCAATATACAGAATTTTATCATCATGTAGGTCAGGCTTTTGATGATCCTGCAACAACTATTCATTATCGGGCCGAAGGTAAAATAGAATATACGGTGCTGCTGTTTATTCCAAGCCAGCAACCGATGGATTTGTTTGATCCTGCCCGCAAGACAAAGGTCAAATTATACGTAAAACGGGTATTTATTACCGATGATTGTGAAGATTTATTGCCAGGTTACTTGCGTTTTATGCGTGGTGTGGTCGATAGCGAAGACTTGCCGCTTAATATTAGCCGTGAAATGCTACAAAATAACCCGGTGATGACCAGCATTAAAAATGCGGTAACAAAACGCATCTTGAATGAACTACAGAAAAAAGCCAAAAAAGACACAGACGGCTATAATCAATTCTGGGAAGCATTTGGTGCGGTGCTTAAAGAGGGCATTTACGAAGATTTTACCCACCGCGATCAGATCTTAAAAATGGCGCGCTTTGAAAGCACAGAGGATAAAGGCTTAACGGGATTAGAAGATTATATTTCGCGTATGAATGAGGGTCAGTCAACCCTCTATTATATTACGGGTGATAGTCTTGCGGCGGCAAAAAGATCGCCGCAGCTCGAAGGTTTTAAAGCAAAAAATATAGAAGTTTTATATTTTACGGACCCCGTGGACGAATTTTGGTTGCAAATGATCCCTGAATTTGAAGGCAAAAAATTCCAGTCTGTTACACGCGGCTCTTCTGAACTTGATGAAAAAACAGAAAAAGACGAAACCGAAAATGAACCGCAAATTGACGCTCTGATCGCCGTATTGAAAACTAATCTAGGCGATAGAGTTAAAGATGTTCGCACCTCAACGCGTCTAACGGATAGTGCTGTTTGTTTAGTGGCCGATGATAATGATATGGATATACATATGGAACGTATTTTAAAAATGCATAATAAATTGGACGGTGTCGCTAGCGCGCGCGTGTTAGAAATTAATGCTAAGAACCCTCTGATTAAGACGTTGGCGGCACAGGCTGTCAAGGACGGCTCGGTAGATGCTTTGAAAGATGTTTCACAAACTCTTCTTGATCAAGCCCATATTATGGAAGGGGATCTTCCAGAAGATCCTGTTGCTTTTGCAACCCGCCTTTCGTCGATTATGACCCATAGCTTTAAATAACTTTCTATCTGAACGTAGCCCCTTCATTAAATCTTTAATGAAGGGGCTACGTTTAATTCTAAATTTTATTTCTCTTAGAAAATGCATAAAAATCTACAGGAATGGTAATCTCTTGTTTAGTAAATTACTGTAATATTCTTAAAGTAAAATATTAATCATGATCACTGGTTAATCTCTTTGAATGAACGGAGATAATATTGTCTGAAAATCATACCATAGCAGAGCCAATTTCTACCAGTGTCATTTCCATTAGTGCGACCATATCCCATAGCTATCTTTTTTTTATGGATCATTTTAAGCATTTTGTGAAATTGGCGGCAGGGCCAATTATTATATGGGTTTTAGCGGATCTTATGTGTGAGATATTATTTCGTGAATATAATCTTCGCCTTGATTCTACTATTCCTCGTACGATCGCATCGGCTAGTTTTGCCCTTGTCTGGTACCGACAATTTTTATTAGGATCAGAGCATGCAACTTATTCTCAACTTTTTGATCATGTTCTTTCTCCGGGTATTTTGAATATTTCTAATTTAATAAAATCTTTTCTAAGAATAATTTTAATTCATTGTAATTAACCACTTCAAACAATACATTCTCAATAAAGAAAGTTGATTCGCTTGGAACACTAATAATTGTTCCATCTTTAAGCTGAATTGCAGCTCCACAAAAAATTCTGTCACTCTCTTTTCCTTCGTCTTGTGCTTTTGCTGCTGCATTCCTGGCAGGCATAACCACTTCTCTGTCTTCAATAGTTGCATCGCACTTGTTCATAATAAGTTCTGCGTGTTGCAAAG
>CALDNY010000092.1 GCA_937914685.1 uncultured Kordiimonadaceae bacterium | reverse complement strand
AATATTATTTTAAAAGGCCATATTTCATTTCCAGTGCAGACAACAGAAAATCCAAGTCCAAGCACCATCAAATCGCCAAATGCTTGTGTTGTGCCCATTGGCGGCGGCAAAGACAGCATTGTTTCATTAGAGGCCTTGAAACAAGCGGGTCGTCCCCTACGTATGATTGCCGTAAATCCGGGCAGGCCCATTAAAGACGTGATGAGCGTTGCAGATGTTAAAGGGTCAATATTAATTACAAGAAATATTGATAAAGCATTATTTGAGCTTAATGAAAAAGGCGCCATGAACGGCCATGTGCCGATCACGGGCATTTTATCTTTCATTATGGCATGTGGGGCTATTTTATATGGTTATGACAGTGTGGTTATGTCCAACGAAGGCTCCGCCAGCGAAGGCAATATGGAATTTGGCGGCATCGATGTAAATCATCAATATAGTAAATCGCTCGAATTTGAGCTTGATTTTGAAGGTTTTATTAAAAATCATGTGCTGGCTAATTTTAGCTATTTTTCATTTCTTCGCCCCTTATCAGAAACGGGAATAGCTTGTTTATTTTCAAGTCAGGATAAATATTTTGAGCATTTTAAAAGCTGTAATCGCAATTTTCACATTGATGAGGGTGTGCGTCAATATGGTTGGTGCTGTGATTGTCCAAAATGCCGTTTTGTCTTTCTCGCCCTCGCTCCCTTCATAGATAAAGATAAACTGGTGACAATTTTTGGTAAAAATATGTTAAATGATCCGGCTCAAGAGCAAGGCTTTCGTGAACTTACGGGACTGTTGGGCCATAAACCATTTGAGTGTGTTGGTGAAATAGAAGAATGTCAGTATATTATCAAATGCCTCTCAACTATGCCACAATGGAAAGACGATCATATTGTTGGCGCCTTAGCGACTGAGCTTGAGATCCCTGCCCTAAGCCAAGCGGCATTAAAAAATCAGGCCTTAAAATTAAAGTATCAGCATAATATTCCAGAGGATTATAGGGAGGATTTAAATGCTTTTATCCGATCTTGCCAATAAGAATATCGCCCTTTGGGGTATGGGTCGCGAAGGAGAGACGACGCTTGCATTTTTAAAAAATCAATTTCCCCATAAAAAATTCATCCTCATTAATGACAAACCACTGCAGGGCTTTGATCAGGAACGCTATATTGATGAGGAAAACCTACTTAATCATCTTGACGATATTGATGTGGTTATAAAATCGCCCGGTATTAGTTATTATCATGACGCCGTGAAAATCATGCAAGAGCGCGGCATTATCATCACATCGGCGACTAATATTTGGTTTTCTATACCCAAACAAGGCAAAGTGATTGCCATAACCGGTAGCAACGGCAAAAGCACCACAAGCGCCCTGCTCCATCATATATTAGTGAGCCTTGGCCATAATGCATTGCTAGGCGGAAACATCGGCACTCCTTTATTATCGTTGGCAAATGACAGCAATTATTATATTGTTGAACTTTCAAGCTATCAAACCTGTGATCTTAAATATGCCCCTGATATTGCCGTGTTGCTTAATTTATTTCCTGAACATATTCAGTGGCATAAAAATCATGACACTTATTATAAAGATAAATGCAATTTATTAAGACGCGGTAGCCCCTTTAACATCGTCAATTTTAACGAGCCGCGCACCGCCAATATTGCCGCCAATAGTATTTTCTTTAATGATGTCAAAGCTATTCATTACGGTAAAGAATCGATACTTGATGGTAATGATGTTATTGGCTCAACAGTGGGACATCCGCTATTGGGTGAT
>CALDNY010000091.1 GCA_937914685.1 uncultured Kordiimonadaceae bacterium | reverse complement strand
TTAATGAAAGGTTAAGTAAATTTACGTCCTTTATTGATTATATCAGCGCCATATTTATTGCGAATTTTATCGATAGTTTTTTCGGTTTTTAATGATTTATTGTTTGTTAGATCAAGTAAATCCGGTAAATCCGAATTTTGATCACTGACAAGTTTTGAGACGCCGATGCCGATCAGGCGATATTCCATACCATCACATTGCTCTTTAAGCAGGCGTGTCGCATTTTCATAGAGAGTTTCTGCCATCTGGGTCGAGCCTGTTAAGCTGATCGCACGGCTAATTGTGCGGAAGGATTTGGTTTTAAGTTTTAAAGTGATGGTTTTTCCTGAAATATTTTTTTCTTTCAAACGTGAAGACACCTTTTCACATAAAGGCCAAAGAATTTTCTTTAACATATTATAATCACTCAGATCTTCTTCTAAGGTATGTTCGTTTGAAATAGATTTTATTTTTTGATCAGGACAGATAGATCGTTGATCTATGCCTCGTGAGAAATAATATAGTCGCTCGCCAATAGCGCCATAATCTTTGACAAGTTTTTTTAATTCCATTGTTTGTAACTGGCCAATATTGCGAATACCTGATCGGTTCATTTTTTTATTGAGGACCGATCCAACTCCCCATATTTTATCAATGGCTAACGGTGCTAACAATGATTTTGCCTGTTGTTTTCCTATAACCGAAAATCCTTGTGGTTTATCAAGATTAGACGCGACTTTGGCCAGAAATTTATTATAACTAAGTCCTATAGAAACTGTTATTCCAATTTCGTCTGATATTCTTTTTGCAGCTTTACTAAGGGTTTTAGCCCCACTCATACCATGTAATTTTTGCGTACCTGATAAATCTAGGAAGGCTTCATCAATAGAAATTGGCTCAACTAAGGGTGTCAGTTGATTGAAAATGTCTCTTATTTCTTGGGATACGGCGGAATATTTTTTCATATTTGAGGGCAGAACAACGGCGGAGGGGCATAATTTTTTTGCCTTAAACATAGGCATGGCCGATTTTACACCGTAAGTGCGGGCAATATAACAGCAAGTGGCAACAACACCGCGCGTAGAGCCACCAATGATCAGTGGTTTTGAATTTAAACGAGGATCATCTCTTTTTTCTACACTGGCATAAAAGGCGTCACAATCAATATGAGCGATGTTTAAATCATTCAATTCACTATGGGACACGATACGGGGGCTTGCGCAATTTGGACAAAGCATATTTTGCTGAAATTTTTCAATATCATCTAGGCAGTCTCGGCAGAAAGCAGTTTCTATATTTCGTCCTTGATTGCTCATTGATAAAATTCATATTTTAGGGGTTAATTATCCAGCGTAGCACCAGGAAAATATTGGCGCGTTTTTTGAATATCCATGGGGTTTATATTATTTTGATCCGAAAAATCCACTAGGTATTTTTCATTTTGTAGTAAAAAATCAATAATACTGGCTAAAGTTTCAGGCATAGTTTTTGGATTCGAAATATTTTTCTTAAGTTGTTTAATATTAACGCCCGTAAAATTCAGATATACTTCAAGGCATTTTTCTTCGCCAGCGATAAATGACAGGCCATTTAATGCAATTATTTCGGCTCTATCATTATCCATTAAATATTTCCTCTTTATTATATTGGTCTGGGGTATTAATATAGTATGATTAACTCGAAAAATTAACTGCTTTTTCATATCCTACTGTTAATAGTATATTTGACTTTATGTTTATGTAGAATTTTACATTATAGAAATATAACGAATTAAGAGATTTTTTATGCCCAAAAAAATATTGGTAGTTGAAGATAATGATCTAAATATGAAACTGTTTTGCGACTTATTAGAAGCTCATGGTTACGAAACAGTGCAGACACAAGAAGGAATGAAGGCCTTGGAACTTGCCCGAGTGGAAAAGCCAGACCTCATTCTTATGGATATTCAATTACCTGAAGTATCTGGTCTTGAAGTGACCAAATGGATTAAGGAAGATGATGAATTAAAATCTATCCCCGTTATTGCGGTTACCGCTTTTGCCATGAAGGGTGACGAGGAAAAAATTCGTGAAGGTGGCTGCGAGGCTTATATTGCCAAGCCTATTTCAGTAAGTCATTTTATCGAAACAGTTCGCAAATTTGTAGGATAATTTCTTAAATGTCAGCTCGAGTGCTTGTTGTTGATGATGTGCTTCACAATGTAAAACTTCTTGAAGCGAAGTTGAGCAGTGAATATTTTGAAGTATTGACAGCGATGAACGGCATTGATGCGTTAGAAATCATCGAAAAAGAACAGCCCGATATTATATTATTAGATGTGATGATGCCAGGCATGGACGGATTTGAAGTTTGCCGTCGCCTCAAAGCTAATCCCGTCAGTGCCCATATCCCCGTCATTATGGTTACAGCACTTGATCAACCCAAGGACCGCCTTACAGGTCTTGAGGCGGGTGCGGATGATTTTCTGACCAAACCCATTCAGGATTTACCTTTATTTGCCCGTGTACGCTCTCTCGTTCGCTTAAAAGTCTTAATGGATGAGCTTAGGGTCAGAAACTCCACAGGAAAAGCCTTAAGCAATAATGGCCACTTTGAAAGCAACCCCTCCATAAAGTTAGATGATGCCAAAGTTCTCGTGATTGAAGATTATGAAAGGGTTGCCCGAAGAATCGCTGGATATTTAGAGGGAGTGACCAGCTCTATTGATATTGATGATGTTAGTAATGGTGCGATTAGCACAGAAAATCTTGAACAATATGATCTTTTTATTATCAGTCTTAGCCTCAGAGATGTCGATGGCTTGAGACTTTGTTCATCTATAAGATCAAATGAAAGCACCCGGCATACGCCCGTGCTTATTTTAATTGATGATGGTGATGAAGAACGACTTATTCAAGCTATGGATATTGGTGTTACGGATTATGTCAATAGACCTATAGATGGTAATGAACTGGTCGTCAGAGTTAAAGCACAAATCAGGCATAAACGCTTTGCCGATTATTTACGCGGCAATATGAAGAAAAACATGGAAATGGCTGTCACAGATGCTGTTACTAATCTTTATAACCGCCATTTCTTAGATGCTCATTTAGAAAATATATTCTCCCCTGAGAATGAAAAAGGGGCCAATGTCTCTTTACTTATGCTTGATATTGATCTTTTCAAGTTGGTCAATGATACTTATGGTCATGCATCGGGAGATGAAGTGCTTCTTGAATTTTCAAAACGTATTTTTAACAATCTTCGCAGTATTGATCTTGCCGCAAGGTATGGCGGCGAAGAATTTGTTGTTGTTATGCCCGACACGGATGCTGACTTTGCCTTATATATCGCTGAGCGTCTTCGAAAAACAATTAGTGATAAGCCCTTTGAAATTTCAGGATCAGCTGAGCCTATTTCTATCACCGTCAGCATTGGTGTTTCAATTGTAAACGAAGGCTGTGATACAAAAGAAAAGCTACTCTCTGAAGCCGATAAAGCCCTATATAAAGCCAAAGAAAGCGGTCGTAACAAGGTCTGCGGTATTAAGTGCATCTAACGTGGAAATCAAAAGCATAAAAAAAGGCCGCTTTAATGAAAGCCGCCATTTTAATAATTTTATTAGAGGTTAAAGATAAAAATTATTTAATTTTTGCTTCTTTAAACTCAACATGTTTACGCACGACAGGGTCATATTTACGCATAACCATTTTTTCAGTGATATTGCGCGGGTTTTTCTTTGTTACATAATAAAAACCAGTATCCGCTGTACTGACGAGTTTAATTTTAACATTTGATGGTTTGGCCATTACTAGCTTCCGTTCTTAAATTTCATGAATTACGTTTGGGAAAATACAGTGATTATTGTTTAAGTCAAGTAAAAGTCCGTAAATTTTATAATATTTACCCTCTTTTACGTCTTGTAGGCCTTCTATGCTTTTTACCTGCGTTTTTTCGGCCCTGTAGCTTTGATAATTGTTCATCAATTAGCTCAAAAATGAGGCCCCCTGTTATTGGATTAGCCTCTTTTAAGCGAACATTGACAGAATCACCTAATTGATAGGTCAACCCACTATGTTCGCCTTTAATCAGTTGATGTTCTTTATCATAATGAAAATAATCATTGCCCAGCGTAGAAATGGGAATAAATCCTTCGCCGCCCGTGTCATATAGAGTGATAAATAATCCCGCACCAATAGCGCCGTTAATTTTACCTTCAAATATCTCATCAATTTTTTTACTCATATAATGGGCAACATACCGCTCGATAGAGTTTCGTTCCGCAATCATAGAGTTGCGCTCTGTGGTGCTGATATGCTCTGCTGTATCATATAAATGTTCAATATCATTTTTGCTCAACCCGTCATTGCCAAGTTTTAACGCCTTAATCAAGCCGCGATGAATAAGGATATCGGCATAACGGCGAATAGGGGATGTAAAATGGCCATATCTTGTAAGGGACAGGCCAAAATGACCATGATTATCGGGGCTGTATTTAGCTTGCATCTGTGTGCGTAAAATAATGGTTCCCACCACATTTTCCTGAGGTGTTCCCTTTACAGTTTTAAGGAGATTATTGAAAATTTTAGGTTTAATGACCTGGCCTTTTGCAAAATTATAATCAAGACTTTTCATAAATAATCTCAAAGTCTCAAGCTTATCTAAACTCGGCTGTTCATGGATGCGGTAAATACACGGGGTGTTTTTGGCCTCTAATTCCTCAGCCGCGGCCACATTGGCTTGGATCATAAACTCCTCAACAAGCTTATGAGCTGATAAACTTATCCGATTAACGATCGATGAAATATTACCTTGTTGATCTAGGTTGATTTTCTTTTCTGGAACAAAAAGTTCTAAGGGTTCCCTGTGGGCGCGCCCTTTTTGTAAAATATCATAAGCTTGATATAGCGGTTTAATAACCGTTTCTAGTATTGGGGCTGTTCGCTCAGAGCTGACGCCATCTTTAGCGCTTTGGAATTCTTCATAAGATAAACTAGCCGCACTCTTCATTAAACCGCGCACAAATTGATGTTTTATTTTTTTGCCGTCTTTATTAAACCAGATGTGAACGGCCATGGTATAACGATCTTCCCCTTCATGAAGGGAACATAGGCCATTTGAGAGGCTCTCAGGCAACATGGGGACGACCCGATCGGGAAAATAAGTCGAATTGCCACGTTTTCGTGCATCAATATCAAGGTCGGAGCCAGGTTTTACATATTCAGCCACATCGGCAATGGCAATGATAATATGGCAACCTCCCTGATTTTTTGGACTGTCGTCCATTTCGGCCCAAATGGCATCATCATGATCTCGGGCGTCCGATGGGTCAACGGTGATCAATGGAATATGACGAAGGTCGGTTCGTGAGCCTAATTTTGGTGGCTGTGATTTTTGTGCTTCTAATAAAGCGCCGTCTGAAAATTCTGTGGGGATCCCTTGGGAAATAATGGCAATCAGGCTAATGGATCTTGCATCATCTATTGAACCAAAACATTTAAGAACCTTAGCGGGTTTGGCTTGGCCGTGGCGTGACCTTTGGTTGCTTGGTTTTATTTGAATAAGAACTAAGGTGCCGTCTTTGGCACCATTCCAGTCATTTTTAGCAATAAGATAATGGTTGCGGTCTTTTTTATCGGTGGGGTTTACAAAAGCAATATTTTCATCGTCTGATTTAAATATTCCCATAAATTGTGATGATTGTTGTTCAAGTTTTTTAATGACTTTAGCAATATATCCGCTTTCACCTTTATTGTGGTTGGGGTTTAGGCGTACTAATGCTTTGTCGCCAACAGCGAGCTTATTACTTTTATCATGGGCAAACATTAATATTTTAGGAGGATCTTGTTTGTTTTGCCAAACATCAGGGCGTGCTAAAAGATCGCCGTGCTTATCAATGTCGTTAATATTGACCACTAATACAGAAGGCAGATCACCAGAAACATGCATTTTTGATTTATGGGATTTTTCAAGCTGACCTTCCGTGGTCATTTTACGCAATAATTTTTTAAGCCTGATTTTATCTTCGTCTTTTACCTGAAAGGCTCGGGTGATCTCTCGTTTAGACGAGCGACTAGGGTTTTGGCGAATAAACTCAAGAATTTGTTGTGGTTCTGGAAAGGGGGCTTTCTCTTTTGCCATAATTTCCCTTATTTGGCCTTTGCTTTAGGTTTAGGTTTAGCTTTGGCTTTTGTTTTAGGTTTGGCTTTGGCTTTAGGTTTTGCTTTAGCTTTGGCTTTAGGTTTCTTGCCTTTTTCGGCCCGTTCTTTGATTAATATAATAGCTTCTTCCAAGGTAATATCTTTAGGGTCTTTATCTTTTGGAATTGTCGCATTGATACGTTGATATTTAACGTATGGCCCGTAGCGTCCGTCCATAACCAATATATTGCCGTCCCCTTCGCCGCCATCAGGGTGCGCGCCTAAATCTTTAATAGGTTCGGCTTTTGCGCCGCGTTTTGCCGCCGCTTCGCTGAGTACGATCACGGCATGATTAATACCAATATTAAAGACATCTTCAGGGTCTTTTAAGCTAGCAAACGCACCATTGTGTGATAGATAAGGACCGAAACGACCAATTGCCGCTTTGATGATCTTACCGTCCTCAGGATGTGAGCCTACTTCACGGGGCAGAGCTAGCAGTTTTAAGGCGCGTTCAAAATCAATAGTATCTTCCGACATTCCTTTTGGAATGGATGCGCGCTTTGGCTTTTCCTTTTCAACCGGCTCGCCAAGTTGAATATAAGGGCCAAAACGACCGCTTCTTAGGGTTACGACCATGCCGCTGACAGGATCAATACCTAATGTTTTAGGGCCGTCAGCTTCACCTTCGCTGTCCTTACTATCTTGAATTTGTCGAGTATAATTGCAGGTTGGATAATTTTCACAACCAATGAAGGCTCCGAATTTGCCAGTTTTAACGCTTAATCCGCCTTCTTTACATTTCGGGCAAGATCTAGGATCTGATCCGTCTTCGCGTTGTGGGAAAATAAACGGTGCTAGGGCGTCTGTAATAACATCAAGAACTTCCGATACCCGTAAATCTTTGGTCTCACCAATAGCATTACTAAAATCTAGCCAGAAATTAGCGACAACTTCTTTCCAAGAAATTAAACCTTCAGAAATTTTATCAAGTTCCAATTCCATGGCTGCGGTAAAGTCATATTGAACGTAACGATTAAAATAATTTTCTAAGAATGATGTGACAACCCTGCCTTTTCCTTCTGGAATAAAGCGATTTTTATCCATGATCACATAATTGCGGTCACGCAGAACAGTAAGGATAGACGCGTATGTAGAGGGACGCCCAATGCCAAGCTCTTCCATACGTTTGACTAAGCTCGCTTCTGAGAAACGCGGCGGTGGTTCGGTGAAATGTTGGTTGGCTTCTATTTTATCCTTATTAACACCTTCACCTTTGTTCAGTTTTGGCAGACGTTTTTCATCATCATCATCTTCTTTTCCGTCATCTTGGCCTTCCTGATAAAGGGTAAGAAAGCCATCAAAAATTTGCACAGTTCCCGTCGCACGAAGGCTGGTTTTTCCATCAGCAGAGACAATATTTGCCGTCGTGCGTTCCATTTGCGCCTCTTCCATTTGACTGGCAATGGTTCTTTTCCAAATAAGTTCATAAAGCCTGCGTTGATCTTCGTCTAAGCGGTTTGCAACATCTTCTGGTAAACGCGAAATATCTGTCGGTCTGACAGCTTCATGGGCTTCCTGTGCATTCTTTGATTTATTTTTATAATATTTTGGATTAGCAGGAACATATTTAGCGCCGTATTTATCACCGATCACACTTCTGGCACTATTAATGGCTTCCGCAGCAATATTAACGCCGTCCGTACGCATATAGGTAATAAGACCCGTGGTTTCGCCATTAATACTAATGCCTTCGTATAATTTCTGGGCAGTTTTCATGGTGCGTAGGGCATTAAAGCCAAGCTTGCGTGAGGCTTCCTGTTGCATTGTTGATGTGGTAAAGGGAGGGGAAGGAAATCTTCTTGCCGGCTTGCTGACCACATCATTTACGGTAAACTCAGACCCTTCAACCACGGCTTTTGCATTGTGGGCGGCGGTTTCATTATTAAGGGTGAATTTTTCAATTTTTTCACCGTTTAATATTGTCAGCCTTGCATTAAATTTTTGGTCAGTGGCATTTTTTAGATTAGCTATTATTGACCAATATTCTTCTGAAATGAATTTTTCAATTTCTAATTCACGTTCGCATATCAGGCGTAGAGCTACTGATTGTACGCGCCCGGCGGACTTGGAACCGGGCAATTTACGCCAAAGGACAGGGGATAAATTAAAGCCCACAAGATAATCAAGGGCGCGGCGCGCAAGATAGGCGTCAACCATTTCAATATCCACATCCCGTGGTTCGTCCATGGCTTTAAGAATGGCGGTTTTTGTAATTTCGTTAAATACGACGCGCTTAACGGTCACATTATTCATGACACCGCGTTTTGCTTTGAGAACTTCTAAGACATGCCATGAAATAGCCTCACCTTCGCGGTCAGGGTCGGTTGCGAGTATTAACTCCTCTGATCCTTTGGTGCTATCGGCGATATCTTTCATACGTTTTTTAGAATCACTATCTATTTCCCACTTCATAGCAAAATCATTTTCCGTATCGACCGAGCCATCTTTTGATGGAAGATCGCGGATATGTCCAAAGCTGGCTAAGACTTTATAATCTTTACCAAGATACTTATTTATCGTTTTGGCTTTTGCCGGAGATTCAACAACTACTGTTTTCATTGCGTTTATATCACCACTAAAATCGAGTTTAAATTTTATTACATAATGGGGCTTTTATAGAATGTTTTAACAAAAAGATACCCTGTTTCCTGCATGTCTTGTAATTTCTCCTGCCAATTCCAAATCTAGAAGCACTGTTTGAACGGTGGCGGGTGGTAGTTCTGTTAGTCTTATTAAGTCATCTATAGCTAATGCAGTATGACTTAATTTTTCCTTAATTTCTTGGAATGCGTGATCTAAATTTTCAGTTGCCTCCTCTTCTATTACAGCCGTTTGGAAAAGATCATATTGTGGTTCTGATATGGATCTAGCACTCATTATATTTAAAACATCAATAATATCTTCGATGCTTTCAGTAAGCTGTGCTCCTTGTTTTATCAGACCATTAGCTCCTTTAGAACGAGGGTCTAGGGGGGAGCCGGGGATGGCGAAAACTTCTCGTCCTTGTTCTGATGCAAGTCTTGCTGTGATAAGAGTTCCTGATTTTTGAGTGGCCTCAACAACAAGCACTCCTAGAGAGAGGCCCGATATAATTCGGTTCCGACGCGGGAAGTGCCTTGCTTGGGGTTGGGTAGAGAGCGGCATTTCGGAAATAATAAGGCCAGTTTCTTTTATGTTATTGTAAATTTCAGTATTTTCACGGGGATATATTACATCGATACCGCCCGCAAGTACGGCAATAGTACCTGTTGATAACGCTCCTTTATGAGCTGCCGCGTCAATGCCACGCGCCATACCAGAGCTTATGACATAACCCGCTTGACCAAGTTTATGGGAAAATGACTGGGCTATTTTAAGACCGACGGCAGAGGCATTTCTGGCCCCAACAATCGCAAAAGATTTCTGTTTTAATAAATGGACATGACCGAAAGCCATAAGAATAGGCGGCGCGTCTTCGGTCGCGGCAAGAGGCGTGGGGTAAAGGCTATCCCCAAGGACAATAAGATGGCCACCCGCTTTGTCTAATTCTTCAAGTTCTTTATTAATTTTTGAGAGGGGATATGCCACAAGCGGTTTTTTGCGACCACCACGTTTAGCAAGCTCTGGTAATATTTCAAGGGCAGCTTGTGCGGAGTTATATCGTGATATCAGTTGTCTGAAAGTTACAGGTCCAACATTTTCAGTTCGGATCAGAGTAAGGCGCGCTATTTTTTCTTTTGTGGATAGTGGTTTTGAAGAAAAACTCATTAATTTATTGACCTTAAAAATACTTGTAAATTCAGTGGATCCCTATTTTTGGTTCCAATCCCTTGATCAGTCGCTTTATGTTATCCTTATGCTTTAGGTATATTAATATACACAATATGCTCGCAAGAATAGCAAGGTTTAAATTAGCAAAATAAAAACTAATAATCGGTGAGGCCAGTGCTGCCATAAGCGCGGACAATGAAGAAATTCTAAATATCAGGGTTGAAAGGAGCCAAATAGCAACACAGGATAATCCGACCACAGGGTTTAAAGCGATTAAAATACCAAGGAAAGTGGCGACCCCTTTGCCGCCTTTAAATTTAAGGAAAATAGAATAAACATGGCCAAGGAATGCACCACCGCCAGAAAATAAACCTAGCCCCGGGTAAAAATATTCAATGATGATAACCGCTGCCGCCCCTTTGCCTATATCCAAAATTAATGTGAGTAAAGCAAGAGATTTATGCCCAGTACGCAGGACATTGGTTGCACCAATATTTCCAGAACCGATATTTCTAATATCACCAAGTCCCGCCATTTTAGTAATGACGAGGCCAAAGGGAACCGACCCCAATAGATAACCACCGAGCAATGCGCATATTATGTATATAAAGGAATAATCAGTCATTATATTTATAAACACTTTTTCCGCCGACTACTGTTATTAAGACGCGTCCCTGCACGGGGCGGCCATCAAAAGGTGTATTTTTTGTGATACTGATCATTTTTTCAGGATCAATACAATAAGGTGTATTTAAATCAAACAAACAAAGATCCGCCGGTGCGCCCTCTTTTAATATCCCGCTTTCAAGGCCCATGATTTTGGCGGGATTACAGGTGATTTTTGCTAGAATATCAAGTAATTCAAGACTGCCATTATGATACATTTCTAAGGACACATTAAGCAAAGTTTCCAAGCCAATAACGCCGGCTTCGGCTTGTTCATAAGGGACGCGTTTGCTTTCTGGGTCTTGAGGGTCATGACCGCTGACAATAACATCAATAATACCTTCTTTAAGGGCCTTAATGATGCTGAGGCGGTCTTCTTCAGAGCGCAAGGGCGGTGATAGTTTGGTAAATGTTTTATAATCTTCGATGGCATATTCATTTAAGGATAAATGAGGCACTGCGACCCCTGCCGTTATTTTAAGACCATCAGATTTTGCCCGGGATATCACTTCTATACTGTCATTACAGGTAATTTGAGAGGCGTGATATCGACAGTTGGTTGATTTTAAAAGTCGCACGTCCCGCTCAAGAATAATGGTTTCGGCTGCCGTTGGTATGCCAGAAAGTCCCATTCTTGTAGCCAATGCCCCTGCGTTCATACAGCCGTTTTTAGAAAGGTTAGCCTCACTAAGATGTTGAATGATCAAAGCATCAAAGCTTGCGGCATATTTTAAAATACGGTTCATAATCGCCGCATTATCAATGGTCGAACTGCAATCGGTAAAAGTCTTATATCCAGCATTTGACATAAGGCCGATTTCGGTCATTTCCTTACCTTCTAATTGCTTGGTCGCTGCAGGCATGGCAATGAAATTGACAAGGGCATCTTTAGCACGAAGAGCTAAATATTCGATATGGGCAATACTATCAATAATCGGATCAGTATTTGGTTGCACACATACCGTCGTCACACCACCGGCGGCGGCGGCGTCACCAGTATTGGCAATGGTATCTTTATAATCGGCACCCGGAATTCCAATGAAGACGCGCATATCAATGAAGCCAGGACAAAGGCAATGGCCTTGACAATCAATGGATACCGCATTTTTGGGAGCGTCAACAGTTTTGCCAAACGCTAGAATTTTATTATCTTCAGTCAGTAGCTCCCCTTTAAGATCAAGGCCGCTAGCAGGGTCAAGAAGACGGGCATTTTTATAGAGCGTGAATTTACTCATCAACTTGTCTCCCTTTTGGATCTGGTCAGTAAATCAAGGCATGCCATACGCACGGCAACGCCCATTTCTACCTGTTCCTGAATGGCACTGTGGGCTAAATCATCGGCAACGGCGGCATCAATTTCAACACCTCTGTTCATTGGGCCGGGATGGAGGATTAGCGCATCTTCCTTAGCGTGGGATAATTTTTCCGCATCAAGACCATAAAGGGAGAAATATTCACTGATTGTGGGAAAATATGCGCCGTGCATGCGTTCGGTTTGCAGGCGTAACATCATGATGATATCACAACCTTTTAAGCCTTGTATCATATCATGATAGACCTCCACACCCATTTTTTCTACACCCGCAGGAAGAAGGGTTGGTGGGCCAATAACCCGCACTCTGGTGCCCATAATATTTAAAAGATGAATATTTGATCGGGCCACGCGGCTATGAAGGACGTCACCGCATATAGCCACAGTTAATCTTGCTAATCTTCCTTTGCGCCTGCGAATAGTTAAAGCATCAAGCAAAGCCTGTGTTGGATGTTCGTGTTTACCGTCACCAGCGTTGAGAACTGCACAATCAACTTTGCGCGAAAGCAATTTTACCGCCCCTGAAGAGCCATGACGAACCACAAGTAAATCTGGGTGCATGGCATTTAAAGTAGAGGCCGTATCAAGCAGGGTTTCGCCTTTTTTAATGGAAGAAGATGACGTTGACATATTAATAACATCAGCCCCAAGTCTTTTTCCCGCAAGTTCGAAGGACATGAGAGTTCGGGTTGAATTTTCATAAAATAAATTTATTTGCGTCAGGCCATTAAGGAGATTTTTTTTCTTATCTGTTTGGCGATTTTGATCAACATATTGATCGGCAAGATCAAGAATTTGTGTTATTTCGGCCTCTGTTAAACCCTCAATACCAAGCAGGTGTTTGTGATTAAAGGCGGGCAGTGATGTGGCCTTGGCAGATGACATATTCAGTCCTTAATTTCATGTTTATTATAAGGTTCTGAAAATCAAGTATATAGATGTAATGAATTGTTAAGGCAAGTGATTTTTTGAAAGTTTAATCTTTTGAAAGATTGTTAAGTACGCCTTGTAAGATATAGGACGCCGCCATTTTATCGACAAGTTCAGATCGGCGTTTGCGACTGGTGTCTGCTTCGAGTAAAGTTCGGGTCACAGCAATGGTTGAAAGACGTTCGTCCCAATAGCCAATGGGGATTTGGGTTTTTTCCGCCATGTTTTTTGCAAATTGCCTTGTGGATTGACAGCGCGGCCCTTCGGAGCCGTTCATGTTTTTAGGAAGTCCTAAAATAATAGCACCGACATTTTGTTGTTCGATAATGGTCAATAAACGTTCGACATCTTTGGTAAATTTCACTCGTTTAATGGTTTCCATTGGCGTGGCAATGGTGCGGCCAATATCCGATAGGGCGATGCCTATGGTTTTACTTCCAAGGTCAAGCCCAAGTAATCGTTGGTCTTTTTTAATAAGAGAATTTATTTGGTTAATCTCAATTTCCATGGACATGCTTATACAGATAATCAAATGATAATTCTACTTGTATTATGATGACTTTTAGATCAGCATAGAGACATTCCTAGGGGAGTTGATTGGACTGAGATTCTATTATTTTTTAATAGTAACCCTTAGAACCTGATCCGGGTTATTCCGGCGGAGGGAAGGAATTCAAATGATTATATATTTGCCTTCTTAGCCGCCCGACCTATCTGGATCTCTATTTAAGAATTTATGGAGACATTTATTATGAACGTCACAACAAAAATCGAAAAAATTAAAGTCACCACTGGTGCACTTCCTGCCTCACGCAAAATATATGTAGAAGGCTCTGATGACAGTATTCAGGTGCCTATGCGCTCTATTAAGCTTGATCCCTCGGCTAATGAGAAAGATTTGCGTGTATATGATACATCGGGGCCTTATACGGACGATGCGGTTAAAACTGATATTAATGCGGGCCTTTTGCGAGATCGCCAATCGTGGGTTACTGAGCGCGGTGACGTAGAGCAATATCAAGGTAGAGATATTAAACCAGAAGATAACGGCGGCGCATCGGGTAAATTTCTTGCTCAAGAATTTCCCGTTAAAAATAATCCACTTCGGGCAAAGCCGGGTAAAATAGTGACCCAATATCATTATGCCAAGGCCGGCATCATTACCAAAGAAATGGAATATATCGCCATTCGTGAAAATATGTCACGCGTTGACGCGGGCGAGGATTATAAACGCGATCCTTACGCCGAAGATTTCGGCGCCAATATCCCTGATCAGATTACTCCAGAATTTGTCAGAAGCGAAATAGCCTTAGGCCGCGCGATCATTCCGCGTAATATTAATCACCCCGAAGCAGAGCCGATGATTATCGGTCGTAATTTCCTTGTTAAAATCAATGCCAATATCGGAAACTCCGCCATCACATCATCGGTGGCAGAGGAAGTAGACAAAATGGTTTGGGCGACCCGTTGGGGCGCGGATAATGTTATGGATTTATCAACGGGGCGCAATATTCATAATACCCGTGAATGGATTGTACGAAATTCACCAGTTCCCATTGGTACCGTTCCCATTTATCAGGCTCTGGAAAAAGTAAACGGCGTTGCCGAAGACCTCACATGGGAAGTTTACCGCGATACATTGATCGAACAAGCCGAACAAGGCGTTGATTATTTCACCATTCATGCGGGCGTTCTTCTGCGTTATGTTCCCATGACTGCAAAACGGGTCACGGGCATCGTTAGTCGCGGTGGTTCGATCATGGCTAAATGGTGCTTGGCTCATCATACCGAAAGCTTTTTATATACTCATTTCGAAGACATCTGCGATATTATGGCCGCTTATGACGTTAGCTTCTCCCTTGGTGACGGTTTGCGTCCCGGCAGTGTGGCCGACGCCAATGATGAAGCACAATTTGCCGAACTTGAAACCTTGGGCGAACTTACAAAAATCGCTTGGGCCAAAGGGGTTCAGGTGATGATCGAAGGGCCGGGTCATGTGTCCATGAATAAAATCAAGATCAATATGGATAAACAACTTAAAGAATGTCACGAAGCACCCTTTTATACCCTTGGGCCACTAACCACGGACATTGCCCCGGGCTATGATCATATCACTAGCGGTATCGGGGCGGCGATGATCGGCTGGTTTGGCTGTGCGATGTTATGTTATGTGACACCGAAAGAACATTTGGGTCTGCCTAATCGTGATGATGTTAAGGTGGGGGTGATTACTTATAAAATCGCCGCTCACGCCGCCGACCTTGCCAAGGGTCATCCCGGCGCACAGTTACGTGATGATGCCATGTCGCGGGCGCGATTTGAATTTCGCTGGATTGATCAATTTAATATTGGCCTTGATCCGGAAAAGGCACGGGAATATCACGACCAGACATTACCGAAAGAAGCCCATAAGGTGGCGCATTTTTGTTCCATGTGCGGGCCTAAGTTTTGCTCCATGAAAATCAGCCAAGAAGTACGCGATTTCGCCAATAGCGGCATGGCCGAAATGTCCGATAAATTCAAAAACGAAGGCAGCGAGATTTACCAGACGGTGGATGCCAATAAAAACAGCAATGATGCGCTCTAGGGTGAGGGAATAAGTGATTTCCCCACCAACTGAGGTGGTCCTGTTTGTTTGGACAGGTTGGCAGCTAAATTAAGGTGTATCCTGT
>CALDNY010000090.1 GCA_937914685.1 uncultured Kordiimonadaceae bacterium | reverse complement strand
TGATATTTCAGGACCTTTTGGTGAAAACTTGACAGCGGATCAAGACAATTTAATTTTAAAAGCCGCTAAACTTATTGGGGAAAAAGCAAATATTAGCCCAAATGTTAAATTTCATCTGGTTAAAAATTTGCCAATATCGTCTGGTATTGGCGGCGGCTCTGCAGACGGGGCAGCGGCATTAAAATTAATCATTGATTTATACGAACTTAAAATTTCAGCCAGTGAATTAAATGAGATTGCCTTAAAACTTGGCGCGGATGTTCCCGTTTGTCTATTTGGTAAACCGGTACAGATGACCGGAATTGGTGATAAGCTCAATATTTTAAAATTTACAAAAGAAATTGATCTTTTGTTGGTTAATCCCGGTGTCTCTGTTTCAACAAACCAAATATTTTCTAAATATAATTCTTTAAATAATGATTTTGATCAGCCTAGAAAATTCTCTTATCATGACATTAATCTGCCTTTTCTTGTAGAAACATTAAAGCAAAGCAAAAATGCATTACAAGCATTTGCAATAGAGAATGAGAAAATCATTAATGATGTACTGATGGCTTTATCAGAGACTGAAGGTGCCAAAATTACAAGAATGTCGGGCAGTGGTGCTACATGTTTTGCTTTATATGAGGATTTTGAAACGTGCCAGTTGGCAGCAGAGGGTATTTCTAGGCGTAATCCTAAATGGTGGGTCAAACAGGTAAAAGTTGGCACCTCTAAGGCTTAATTAATTAAGGTAAGACTTGCACTCAATTTGTTATATGCTAGATTTGCCATTATAGACCATGAAATATGGTTAACTTATAGATGACTTAGGAATACTTGGGTAATGATTAATAGAAAATTTGTTGTAAAAAATGTTTGTGCATTATTTCTTGTCGTGTCTTTTTTTAGCACATCTTCCTTATTTGCGCAGGGCTTAGATCAAAATATATTTGATCAAATTAAAAGACAAACAGGGTCGAGAACAACAACGACACAAATTCGTTCCCCCCTTGATCAATTACGTGAACAAGATTATCTCAACACCCTAAATCAGCAGCTCGAACAAAAAAAAGGAGCCGAACCTTCTATCATTGAAAATGATTATAATTCCAGAAGTGGAAGTGAATTAAAACAATTCGGTTATGATGTGTTTAATCGGTTGCCTATGCCAGATCAAATGATCACAGGGGCGGTTCCTGACCGCTATATTTTGGGCATCGGTGATGAACTGATTGTTAATTTTAAAGGGTCCAAAGAAGAAGTTTTATCCGTTAAAATTGACCGTGAAGGACGGCTGGTTATCCCGTCGTTATCACCGATCACCGCGGCAGGACTTCAATTTGGTCAAGTAAGAGAAATCCTAGAAAAACAAGTGGACGAAAGTCTTATTGGAACAGAGGTTTATATATCCGTTGCGACTTTGCGACAAATTTCTGTATTAGTGGTTGGCGAAGTTGAAAATCCGTCTTTGGTGCGCACAACAAGTTTGGCCACCCCCATTGAAGCGTTACTTCATGTGGGTGGTGTTAAAAAAACAGGTTCACTGCGTAATATTACCCTACAACGCGGTGATCAAAAAATAGCCATTGACCTCTATAAAACAGTGGAAGGCACGGACGCTGAAATTATTAATTTAAGGGACGGTGATCGATTAATTGTCCCAACGATAGGGGCCACTATTGCCATTGACGGTAATGTTATTCGTCCGGGAATTTTTGAATTGGCTGGTGGGGATGCTAAAATTTCATCCAAAGCCTCCCTTGCCCTTGCCGGCGGCACCGTTAGAGATCAAGGAAATTCATTCACACATATTCGCTATGATGAGCAAGGACGGCAACTTTTTGAGAAGTTGGATTTAAAAGGCACCATAAAAAGCGGCGAAATTATCGTTGTTAACTTACGTGAAAATTCTCAAAGTGGCAAAGTTATGCTTATGGGGCATATTAAAACGCCCGGGGTTCGCCCGGTTAGTAATTATAGCACGATTAAGGATTTAATTGGCTCGGTTAAGAATTTAACACAAAATCCCTATCTTTTATTTGGCGTGATTGAGCGGACAGATCCTCTAACACAAACACGTCAACTTATCGCCTTTAGCCCGCAAAAAATTCTATATGGCGATGAAAATATCACTTTAAAGGATGAGGATAATATCATCATTTTTGGTCGCAATGATGTTGAATTTTTAAGATCGGATATTATTAGGCAAGCAATTTTTACCAGTGACTATCTCGAGGAAAAATATCTCGGGGATGGTAAGCCCAATAATTTATATTGCGAGCCCGTAAAAAAATTAGCAAGAATTATTTCCGATACCCAATCAGATAGATTTGCCACGGCCATTCGCGCCGTCTTTGTGCGAAGAGAAAGCACCAAGGAACAGAAAAAAGACCGTGATACTTTGCTTGACGATACTGAAATTCGCCAACTTGAAGAACAAAGATTACAAGCAATTTCTGGCTATTCAAATATTGCCACAATTCCAGAAACAAAGAATGAAAAAGAAGAAGAAAAAATAGCGCACGAAAAAAATCTTGCTAATTGCCCTGCAATTTTTCAAGATGTTGATAATTTACTTTCATTTTCATTAGAGTATATTACTTCTGTGGATGGTGCGGTTAGATTGCCTGGTGTTTTCCCCATCACCAAAGATACGGCGGTTGACCTGCTTCTTGCGGTATCGGGCGGCACATCGAATGATGCAAATATGACAAGAATTGAAATCACCAGATACCGTGATGCGGTCAGTGACGAAAATTTGGAGATGAATTGGGAATATGTTGATGGCTCCGTATCTGATTTGAGTGAGGTCAGTGTAAACCCCGGTGGTGGTGTTCGTGTTAGCAGTGTTTATACCAATTTTGAAGCAGGGGCGGTTCTTTTATCTGGTGAATTCGTTCAACCCGGTGTTTATACCATTCGCAAAGGTGAAAAACTTTCATCGCTTATTCAAAGAGCGGGTGGTGTAACGGAGCAAGCCTATCCTTATGGGGCGATTTTCACCAGAAATAGAGTTAAAGAAATCCAAAAACAAGAAATGCAACAGACGGCAAAGCGTTTGCAATCAGCTATGGTTTCAGCGTCCGTTAAAAAGAATATTGAGGCCAATGGCGCTTTAGCATTACAACGAATGGTTAATGCCATGGCAGAACAGGACTTTCTTGGCCGTGTCGTGATCGAAGCAGACCCCGTTGTGTTGGCGCTTGATCCTAATAAAGACATTGTCTTGGAAGCGGGCGATTCGTTATATTTACCCAAAAGACCAAACTTCATTGTCACCGTTGGGGATGTCTTAAATCCAAGTGCATTACAATTTGTCCCAGGCAAAGGTGTGAAAAGTTATTTGGATGAAGTGGGCGGCTTTACGGTTTCCGCGGATGAAGACCGGGTTTTTGTTGTTTATCCAAATGGTGTGGCAAAACCGATTAACCTTTCATCATGGGGCGGCGACCGTAATTTAAGTATTCCACCAGGTTCCGCCATTGTTGTACCGACTGACCTTAGTCCGTATGACAGTTTGACATTGGTTAAAGAAATCGGTGATATATTCCGTAATCTTGCGGTTTCAGCGGCGTCAATTGCCATACTTGTAAGAAATTAGTGAATCCCATTTAAAGAGATCTATAGAGGGTATGTTTATATGAAACATTTAAAATATGCCTTCTATAGTGTTCTTTTAATGATGCCTGAGCACTTGAATGCTCAAAGTTTTACATCTTATGACCCTGAAAAAATAATTGGCTCTGTTGGCACCTTTGGTGGCATAGGGCTTTTGGAGATGCATAATGCTCGTTTTACAGAAGACGGTGATTTGTCGGTAGGATTTGTATATTTGAATGATGGACAAAATTATTATGCCACATGGCAGGCTACACCGTGGCTGGAAACCACATTGCGTTATTCAAAATATGATAATTCTGTAAGCGGGGTTGATAAGGGCTTAGATCTTAAAATCAGACTATTAGAAGAGGGGAAATATAAGCCAGCAATTGCAATAGGCCTACAAGATATGCTCGGTGATGGTCTGCTTAGTGGAGAATATATAGCCTTTAGCAAAACAATAAAAAATTTCGATTTTACTTTAGGGGTTGGTTTTGGCAATCTGGCCAATCGGGCCCAAACCCGTAATATATTTAGAATTTTTGGCAATGGTTTTTCCCAACGAAATTTTTCAGAGCCAGGTTCGGAAAAATTACGCTTTGGCAATTATTTTTCCGGCCAAAAAATGGGATTTTACGGCGGACTTGAATATAAAACACCTTTTAAAGGCTTAACGGCTAAACTTGAATATTCCACCATTGATAAATCGAAAATGGCAATATTTAAGGATTATAAAAGTAAAACAGCTTTTAATATAGGCTTTAATTATAAAATAAAAAATTGGTTAGAAATTGGGGCTGGCCTTATGCATGGCAATCAGGTCGCTCTTCATTTAACCGCACGACAGAACCTTAAGACAGCTAATCGTTATAAATTGGTAAAAGGGCCTCCCCTTGATGAAATTAGGGGGCGCAAGATAATCTATGGCGACGATAGCACGCAGGAATATAGGCCTATTGATAACAGTGATCATCTATTTGACCGTATCCGCCAAATGGGTTATGTGATTGATGATATTGAACTAAAGGGCAATTCTGTCTATTTAAATTTGGACGTTGCTGAGGGACACTTTCAGGATAAAATTATGGTGCTTGGCGCTGTTCTTGATATATATGTTGAAGCCAGTTTAAATTTTATCAATGATCCTCGCAATAATCTAAAGGCTATGCGCAATGATATGATCGGGAAAATGGCAATTGATCGTTTCAGGCGAAGTAGTTTTTATTCACGTGAGATTGAATTTGAGGAACTTTCTGATCATGATCTTCAACAGCTTTCTTATACTATATTTGATCAATTAGCCCATAAAGAATTAAAACCAATTGATGTTAAAATCAATAGAGATGAAATTATCATAGAAAAGAATATTGGACCTTATGCTGAAATACCCAAGAATGTCGGTAGGGTTGCGCGCCTCTTAACAAGCATGGCGCCCGACACAGTCGAAAGGTTTACGGTTCTATCAAGTGAAGACAATATCAAGGTTTCACAAGTTTCGATTTTACGAAAAGATATGGAAAAACTGGCAGAATATAACAGTAGTCCCGAAGAAATTTACGCCCATGCGCAAGTTATTAAACCGAACAATGACATTAATGGATTAATTTCTTTTAAAAAATTCCCCGATCTGGAATATGGTGTTTTTCCAGATATTGTCAGTCATTTTGGTTCAACTAAGAATGATCATTTTAAAGCTGATCTTAATTTAAAGCTATTTGCCAACGCCCGTATCAGCAATGATTTCACCCTATATCTAGAAGCAAAACAACATGTGATCGGTGATTTGGATTTAATTGCGCCGCAAACAAATAATAATATTGCCGCAGTCAGAAGTGATATCGGCCTTTATTCAGCACAAGGAAAATCAAGTATAAGCCGTCTCACTTTAGAATATTTAAAGAGCCTTGGTAGTAATATCTATACTAAAATTAGCGCGGGATATTTGGAAAATATGTATGCAGGCGTTAATGCAGAATTGTTATACCGACCCTACGGGCGCAGTATATCATTGGGAATTGATCTAAATTACGTAAGGCAAAGGGCTTATGAACAGCTTTTTAAGATGCGTGATTATAAAACAATGACGGGCCATGCCAGCCTTTATTATGTTAATTCAAAATATGATATTACCAGTAAAATAAGTGTTGGGCGTTATTTGGCAAAGGATTGGGGGACAACCATTGATATATCGCGCGCTTTCAATAATGGCGTTCGCATTGGTGCTAGGGCAACATTTACCAATATGTCCAATAGTGATTTTGGCCAAGGTAGTTTTGACAAAGGGATCTATATGACGGTACCGTTTGATTTCTTTTATTTCAAGCAATCCCGACAAACCACTCAATTTAATTTTAGAAGGTTAGGTAAAAACGGTGGTCAGAAAATTGATCATAATAGACTATTATTTGACCTTCTTTCTGCGGGACAGCCTTATAAAATTAAAAATGGTTGGAACCAAATTCTCAACTGATGCTATTATGTAATTTTAAAGGTTAATCTTATGTTTTTTTTAATAATTTCACGCTAATGTACCTCAAATATAAATTCAAATATAAAAAATAAATGGACTTTTGAATGACAGGTTTCTCTTTAACATCACAAACGCGCGTCGTTGTTGTGGGGCTGGGTTATGTAGGTTTACCGCTGGCGGTGGCACTGGCAAAAAAATATGATGTGATAGGATTTGATATTAACAATTCTCGCATTTCAGAATTGCAAAGCGGGTTTGACCGTACCGAAGAAATAAGCCAAGAAAATCTTGTGGCAAGTAGCCTTAAACTCACAGATAGTGTCAATGATATTAATGAGGCCGCTATTTATATTGTGACTGTACCAACCCCTGTTGATGATAATAATAAACCTGATTTGAGCCCTGTGCGCTCTTCTTGTGAAATATTAGGCCCCGTTATTGGTAAAAACAGCATCGTGGTTTTTGAAAGCACCGTTTATCCCGGTGTTACCGATGAAATATGTGGGCCTATCTTGGCCGAAAAATCAGGGCTTGTCTGTGGCAGCGATTTTTTCCTTGGCTATTCACCCGAAAGGATTAATCCGGGCGATAAAGTTCATACTGTTGATAAAATTACCAAGGTAATTTCGGGTCAAACGCCAGAGGTTGTTGAGGCACTGGCAGAACTTTATGGCGCGGTTACCAGCGGCGGTGTGTTTCGTGCTTCTAGTATTAGGGTGGCTGAGGCGGCAAAAGTGATTGAAAATGCCCAACGTGATATTAATATCGGTTTTATCAATGAAGTGACGATGATCTTTCAAAAACTTGGTATTTCTGTTTATGACGTGCTTGAGGCGGCGGGGACAAAGTGGAACTTCCTTAATTTTACGCCGGGGCTCGTTGGCGGCCACTGTATTGGTGTTGATCCTTATTATCTGGCGGAACGGGCTAAACAAATTAACCATGATCCGAGAATTATATTATCAGGGCGGGCTATCAATGATGGTATGGCGGATTTTATTGCGGAACGTATTTGTGCCCAGCTTTCTGGAAGCGGAAAAATTCTTGTTCTTGGACTTACATTCAAAGAAAACTGTCCCGATTTAAGAAACACCAAGGTTATTGATCTAATCGAAGGTTTAAAAGTGCGCGGGTTTAAAATTGATGTCCATGATGCGGCGGCTGATCCTATTGAAGCAAAAAAATTCTATAATATTGATTTAAAGCCCTCTTTAGAACAGTTGCAAGACCATAGTTATGCGGCGGTGTTAGGGGTTGTATCCCATGATGTTTATAAAGATATCAGCCCCGATGAATTCGAAAGATTATTGGAACCAGGCGGCCTTATCGGTGATATTAAAGCCATGTGGAGAGATATGAAAAAACCGAAACATATCAGAAAATGGCAATTATAGGCGGGATTGTTTTTGATTATTAGACTGCGGGGAAAAGTTCGCTCGATCGGTCCGTACAATAATAAGAAACCAAGCCAATATATTCATGAATTGCCAAATCAAAAAGAAATAAATTTTTGGCAACATTTAGTTTGAAAAATCCCTGATATTTTAAAGTGGTTTTATAATCAACAGGATAAGGTTGGATTTTAACTCCAGCATTTCTAAATGCCCCCACTGATCTTGGCATGTGAAAAGCACTGGTCACTAAAAGCCAAGGGTCGTTTTCGCTGTCTTTGATTAATTTTTTACTATTGATGGCGTTGGTATGGGTATTGTAAGCCTTATCATCAAAACGAATCTTTGAAAGATCAAGTCCCATATCTTCAAAGAATTTTTTTGCCACATCCGTTTCGGACCATTGGTCTATTGATTTAGGCCCCGAACCGCTATGAATAACAGGAAGGGTTGGGAATTTTTTGCTTAAAGCCGCAGCGGCGATTAGCCTATCTGCACCATGATTGAGTGATACTTGGTTATGAGCCGTAGAAATATCATATTGTTCGGAACCGCTAAGGACAATTATGCCTTGATATGGACCAAGTGTGGTTTGATTTGTATAGATTGAGAAACGTCCTTCGAGGGGAAATAATAACCATGATCCAATGTTAGAGAAACCCACAAAAAATAAAAAAATCAGAGTTGAAAGTATAATTTTTTTACCGAGTTTTGGTTTTTTGCCAAAAATAATAAGAAGTAAGCCTATGATTAGTAATAAGAAAAGAAAATTACTGGGTTGAATGATCAGCCACAAACTTCTTGAAATTATATTATCCCACGCCAAAATTTTTCCTTTACGCCTGTTAAATTTATGGATCTATTGTTTGACTAAAATTGACGATAAATCAATTTAAATAAAAAAAAATCAAAATAAGTAAAAAACATTATTGCATGTTTAGATGAAACTGCCTATGTTCGCACCACCTTGATGCAATCTGTTGATTTTTGGGGTGTAGCCAAGCGGTAAGGCATCGGGTTTTGATCCCGTGATCCCAGGTTCGATCCCTGGCACCCCAGCCAACAGAATTATTTTCAAAATAGCCAATCAATGACAAGGCCTTCAATATTTTGAAGGCTTTGAATTATGAGTTTATTTTGTTTCTATGGGATATTCGACCAAATAAAAATTGGATCTTTTATCGGTATCACCTAATTTCCATTTGTAACTATTACTTTTGATATAGGCACTGATGTAATCTACTTTTTCACAGTGATAGGTAACTTTTTCTATTGTTTCGTTCCAATTTGAAAAGTTATTTGTATGGGGTGATGAGCCATCTGACCATTTTAGGGTGAGATCTTTACAAAAAAGCTGTAAGCCAAGCCAGGTATTCTCACTAAAGGTAAATTTTTTAACTAAAAAGCTATGGGTACTTGGGTTGGCAATAGTAGCAAGGCGTCCAGATATGTTTTTATATTTTAACATTTTAACCGCCAGAGCGGCCTGATCCCACGTGATATTGTTTTTTCTTCTAAGTTCGAAATAACTTTTAGAGGAAGGATTATAATAGGGGCCAGCTGAGAGTACTCCATCTTCACTTGGAATACGATCATGGCTTTGTGCCATACTATTTTGCAGGGGAGAAATTATAATTAAGCAAAATATCATATTCAAAAGGGACTTTTTACTTTTCATCTTTTAACACTGACCCATCATCTTGATTGCATTATTTCCTGCAAATTTAATCTATTTTTACTAATAAATTCTTAATGATCTCCGTTATTCTATGGGCGGTGCGGCCATCCCAGTTTTCTGGCCTAGTGCCATGCCTCCAATTTCCGATCAATGCTTGATCGATATTTTCTGATAAATCTTCTGCCTTAACCAACTTGTTGGTTCCTTGCGTTATGGTAATGGGCCGTTCTGTATTTTCTCTTAAAGTTAGACAAGGAATATCAAGATAGGTGGCTTCTTCTTGGATGCCGCCAGAATCTGTTATAATCAGTTTCGCTGATTTTACCAAACTCATGAATGGAACATAACTTAGGGGGGCAATAAGAATTAAATTGTCATGTTTTTGTAAGTCATTCCACAGGTTATTTTTCTCTAAGCTGTTTTTGGTACGCGGATGAACGGCAAAGATTAATTTTAGCTTGGCTGAATTTTCAACGAGGCTATCCATAAGTATTTTCAATATTTTTGGATCATCAACATTAGAGGGGCGATGCAGTGTTACCACGCCGTAATCTTCTTTATCCAAGCCATAGGTGGCTGGGGCGTTTTCTGCGTCTATTTTTTTTGATAATAACTCAAAACTATCCATCATAATATTACCAACCCGTATTATGCGGCTCTCGGGGTGACCTTCATTGCGTAAGTTTTCATCGGCGTCAGGGGAAGGGGTCCATAAATAATCACAGATGGCATCGGTTACGAGCCTGTTGATTTCTTCTGGCATCCGTCTGTCGCCGCTGCGTAAACCTGCTTCTAGGTGGGCAACTGTTATATGAAGTTTTGCGGCCACTTGGGCGCATGCTGCTGTTGAATTAACATCGCCAACAACGATTAACAGGTCTGGTCGTTCAATATTCAGGCAAATATCTTCGTAGGCGATCATAACTTTTCCAACCTGCGTGGCGTGGCTGCCCCCGCCGACACCAAGATGAAAATGTGGTTCAGGTAACATTAAATCGGCAAAAATATCATCTGACATGTTGGCATCATAATGTTGTCCTGTGTGAATGATTTTAACATCGCACCAATTTTGTTTAGAGAGCGCATGATAAAGAGGGGCTATTTTCATAAAATTTGGACGCGCCGCCGCGATCAAATGAATTTTTTGAACCATTTATAGAATGTCCTTTTTGAAATTTATCAGTATTAGCTGTTTTTTTGCGATTATTTTATCTCTATTGTTGTATATATTTTTTGAAAAATAAACAGATAAATTTTGAAGTGATTCTTTTTAAGAGGGTTAAATTTTTTCTATATATGGTTAATAATTTATTAATTTTAGGCAAAATTCGATGTTTTATGGTTAACAAATCCTTGTTTTATAGTCTTTCTTCAATTTTTGTGCATTTTTTTCAAAAATATGTTACTTTCTGCACAATTAAAAAAATAGCCTCTTTTAGAGAGTATTTTATAAATAAAAATAAACAGAGTTTTTTTGAGTAGGTTACGTAATAGGGTGAACTTTACGTTATGAGTATTTCGCAGTTTTTTGACGCTTTTAGGATAGAATTTATCAACACATTTTAAATGTTAAGTGTGAACATTGAGGTGGTCCTGTTTGTTTGGACAGGTTGGCAGCTAAATTAAGGTGTATCCT
>CALDNY010000089.1 GCA_937914685.1 uncultured Kordiimonadaceae bacterium | reverse complement strand
AATACCGCATCATTACCAAAGATGGTAAAATCCGTCATATTTCCTCCCGCGGTGAAATATTATTTAATCAAGCCGGTGAACCCAGCGTTCTGCAAGGGATCATTACAGACATCACAGAACAAGTATCCTTAAAACAAGCACAGAATAAGATAGAAAGGCGATTGCATCTAACCCAACGCATTGCCCATATCGCGTACTGGAGCATGGATTATATCAATGATAAATTAACATGGTCCGATGAAATGTTTCATATTTTTGATTTTGACGCATCAAAGCCTATTACATATCAAAAATATTTAGAGGGAATTCACCCTGACGATCTTGATTATTTATTAGATAAAATAAAACGCTCTAAAGAAAATAAAGAACGCTACAATCCAAGTTACCGTATCATTCGACCCAATGGTGAAATTCGCCATATCAGCACAGAAGGCATCATTAGTTTTGATGATAACGGCCTTGCCCTTCGTATGGACGGGATCGTTTATGATATAACCGAAAAGGTCAATGCGGATAATGTAGCCAAAAATATGGAAAGCCGCCTCCTTGATGCTCAACGTATTTCTCATATTGGTAATTGGGAACATAATTTAATTGATGATAGCTTATATTGGTCAGATGAATATTTCCGTATTTGTGGTCTAGAACCGCAACAATGTGTTCCTAGCAGGGAAGTTTTTAAAAAAATAATTCATCCTGATGATTATATAAAAAGAATGGAATTATTTGATAAAACAGTAAAAAGCAAAAAGCCCTTTAAAACCAACTATCGTATCATTAGACCAAGCGGTGAAATCCGTTATATAAGTGTACATGGCGAATATATATTTAAAAAAGGTCAAGAGCCACACGCCTTACAAGGCACTTTCCATGACATCACTGATCAAGTCATTACAGAGAATAAGTTAAAAGACACTCAAGACTATCTAGAAAAGGCTCAAACTATCGCTCACTTTGGAAGTTGGAAATGGTCTATTGACAATGATCACTTTGAAGTTTCCCATGAAAGCGCCCGTATCCTAGGGCTTAAAAAGAAACATGATTATAAAACATTCGACGATTTTTCGCGGCTTTTCAATCAAGATGAGCGCTTAAAATTACAAAGGCTTTTTAAAGAAGCCATAAAAAAACAGCAAAAAGACTATAATACGCAATTGCAGATCATTCGTCCTGATGGTGAAATACGCTCCCTTTTCTGTCAGGCCGAATTGCAAAGAAATGATGATAACTGGACGACCCATTTAGTGGGAACCTTGGTTGATATCACCGAAAGAAAAAATGCTGAACTTGCCGCTAAAATTTCTGAAAATCACATGCTCGAAGCTCAGCGAATAGCTCATTTAGGCAACTGGTATATCGATATTCCCAATGATCAAACTTATTGGTCCGATGAAATTTACCGTATTCTTGACCTTGAACCGCAGGCGATCATCCCAAGTAATGATTATTATAATAAATTCATCCACCCCGATGATTATCAAAGCGCCATCAACGCCTTCACTAAAGCAGTTGAGAAGGGTGATTATTTTAATCTAGATCACAAAATAATTAGCGCAAAAGGTATAATACGACATGTCAATATCTCAGGAAAGTCGACTTTAGACGATCATGGCACGCCTATTCATCTAGAAGGCATTATTCATGATATTACCACACGCCAAACAGCAGAAGAACTCGCAAAAACCTCTGATGCAAAACTGTTCGAAATCATTGATATTGCGCCAGTGGCAATTTTTACCACTGACAGTGAAATGAAAATTACTATTTTCAATAAATATGCCGTAGAAGTTTTTGGTTATAGTGCCGACGAAATTATTGACCAGCATATTAATATCTTAATCCCTGAACAATATCGCCACGATCATAATACGAGAATTGATGAATTTAATAATTCGGGATTACGTTCAAAAAGTATGAATGAACGAACGGGTATTTCAGGTTTGCGTAAAAATGGTCAATTATTTCCCGCAACCGCATCCGTATCTTACGTGGGTGACGGCGTTAATAAGGTTTATACGGTCATTCTACTTGATACAACTCAAAGAAATAAAATAGAGCAAGAACGCGCCTTAATATTAAGCAACGCTCAAGAGGCAAACCAGGCGAAAACGCAATTTTTAGCCACCATGAGCCATGAATTACGAACCCCGCTTAATGCCATCATTGATTTTTCTGAAATGATGACAAATAATATTTTTGGCGGCATGGGATCACCAAAATACCAAGAATATGCAGGAGATATAGTCGGCTCGAGCAGACATCTACTAAATTTGGTCAATGATATTCTTGATCTTTCAGAAATCGAGTCTGGTGAAAAAAATCTAAATATTGAACATTTATCATTAAGAGACACATTAGATGACTGCCAATATATTATTTTAAAATTAGCCGATGATAAAAACATCAAAAGTGTTTTTAATATTCCAGCCGACATGCCCCTTATTTATGCGGATCAGCGCGCCTTAAAACAAATCATCATCAATATCATGACCAATGCAGTGAAATTTACGCCAAGCGGCGGTGAAGTTGAACTCAGTGCCCATGTGCAAAACAATCTATATATCATTACCATCAAGGATACAGGCGTCGGCATTCCAAAAGACAGAATAAATGATATTATAAATCCCTTTAGCCGCGTCGAAAATGACCCTTATACCAGTCAAGAGGGAAAAGGCCTCGGCCTTGCTATTGTAAAATCATTAATGAGCTTACATGAAGGAACATTGAAAGTTGAAAGTGTTTACGGTCAAGGAACCACAGTA
>CALDNY010000088.1 GCA_937914685.1 uncultured Kordiimonadaceae bacterium | reverse complement strand
CGGACCTTAGCGCGCATTCATATGCATGAAACTAATTATCCATTGATCAATATGCATAATTATATCATTCCAATGGATCAGGTTTTAGACCTAACCAAACGTATTTCTCAAATGTCGGCGCAGGAACTTGAAAAATACCGTCCTCATATTTCAAAAAAACGTATTAAAATTCTCTCGTTAGCAAGCCTCGTACTTTACCGGCTTTTAATAAGTTTACAGCCATCAAAATTTGTCGTTTCCGCTTTTGGAGTGCGAGAAGGCATCCTTTATAATGAAATGAAACCTAGAATAAAAAACAAAGATCCATTGATCGTTGGCTGTTATCAGGTGGCAAAAATGACAGGACGGTTTGCCCAACATGGTCAACATCTGAATGATTGGATTGATGGCCTCTTTAGCGATGAAACAGAAGAACATATCCGTTTACGACTGGCTATTTGTATTTTATGTGATGTCGGTTGGCGCGGACACCCCGAATATCGCGCCGAAAAGGTTGTTTCTGAAATCCTTTATGGCCGGCTCAGCGGCATCAATCATTGGGGGGCGGCATTTATCGCAATCGCCCTTTATATTTGTTATGGCGGCTCAGACCGTCAGGTCAAGCAAGTAAAAACAGCCGAAGCCTTAATCAGTAAAGAAGATTATTTTTATGCCAAAAAAATAGGCCTCGCCCTACGCTTAGCGCAAAGATTATCTGGCGGCACATCGGACGGCTTGAAAAGCGCCACCTTAACCATAGAGCAAGATACACTTTTGTTAAAAATCAAACCAGAAATGCATGATTTAATTAATGAAATTGTTGAAAAATACTTTGGCAACTTGGCAAAATTTCTTGAATTAAAAGTCAAAATTTCCAGTGTTTAATTAGTTATCAATAGCAAATACTGTAATCTCACCCTCTTTAATAGCAAATGCCACTTGGCCATTTTTAAGGGCAATAGCATCTTTTCCAAATAAATCATAACGCCAGCCCTTAAGGGCCTTAACATCCACATCATCATATTCGGCTATTTTTTCTAAATCCTCAACATTCGCTATTAATTTTGGAGCTACATTTTCGCGTTTACAAACAATTTTAAGAAGCACTTTTAATAATTCAACAATAGGATCAGTATTTTGTGATGGTGGCGGTCTTTTTGATATTTGCGGTAATTGATCTTCTGGTAATTCAAGCGCCTCTTTAATGGCATTAATCACAAAATCTCCGCCCTTGCTTGTGGCAAAGTTAGAACCAAGACCACGAACACCGGTCAGCGCATTGCTGTGAGTAGGGCGCATCGCTGCTAATTCAAGCAACACTTCATCACGCATAACCCTATTTCTTGGGATATTACGGTTCTGCGCTTCTGCTTCGCGCCACTGGGCTATTTTATGAACAATGGCATTAAACCGACGGTTACTGTTTCTTATTTTTATGCGTTTGTAGGCAAATTCCGGCTTTATAATATAACTGTCTTTATCTAAAAGCTCGTTTATTTCTTCTTCAAGCCATTTGCCACGACCAGTTTTTTCAAGCTGAGCTTCTAAATTTTTATAAATAGTTCTTAAATAAGTAACGTCACCAAGCGCATAATCAATCTGGCGTTCCGTTAAGGGGCGGCGTGACCAATCGGTAAAACGAGTACTTTTATCAAGCGGTTCATTACAAATGGACATCACGAGCTTTTCATAACCAATACTATCGCCATAACCGCAGACCATTGCCGCAATCTGACTATCAAATAATGGACGCGGCACAATTCCCGCCATATTGACCAAAATTTCAATATCCTGCTTTGAGGCATGAAAAACTTTAAGCACATTTTCATTGGTCATAAGATCATAAAAAGGAAAAAGATCGAGCCCATTGGCAAGCGTATCGATTGCATGATATTCATCATCACTGGCAATTTGGATTAAACATAATTTTGAATAATAGGTTTTATCTCTTAAAAATTCTGTATCTACAGTAACATAGCTCGATTTTGAAAGTCTTTCACATAAAGCTTTTAAAGCTTCAGTTGTTGTAATCACACTCATTTAAACCCTTAAAATAATAATGCTACCCTGCTTAACAATAAAGAATAGCTTGACAAAAAGACAATAAAGCACAAAAAGACACTAAATTGAACTTTAAATATTAAAAAAGTAGTAAAATTGATATGCATGAATATAGATCCCACACCTGTAATCAGCTTCGAGCTGAAAATGTAGGACAAACAGCTCGCCTTTCTGGTTGGGTACACCGTAAACGTGATCATGGTGGGTTGTTGTTCATAGACCTTCGCGATCATTACGGCATAACACAATGTGTTTTTGATAGTGATTTTAAAGATATTTTTGATGTGGCTGAAAATGTTCGTGCCGAAAGCGTGATCCGGATTGAAGGCGAAGTGATCAAACGGGACGGCGAAGTGATCAATCAAGAATTACCAACAGGGCAGATTGAAATTCTCGTCAAAAAAATTGATGTTCTTAATGCCGCCGCTGAACTACCGCTTCCTGTTTTTGGCGATCAGGAATATCCAGAAGATGTGCGTCTTAAATACCGTTTTCTCGATCTTAGACGTGAACGTTTGCATAATAATATTATTTTACGTTCCGATATTATTTCCTCAATCCGCCGCCGTATGGTCGATCAAGGGTTTAAAGAGTTCCAAACACCAATTTTAACCGCTTCATCACCAGAAGGCGCCCGTGACTTTTTGGTTCCAAGCCGTATGCATCCAGGTAAATTTTACGCACTACCCCAAGCACCTCAACAATTTAAACAGCTTATCAT
>CALDNY010000087.1 GCA_937914685.1 uncultured Kordiimonadaceae bacterium | reverse complement strand
ATGGCTCGTGGTTTTTAGGCCGCGTTCAGGTGTTATGCGCCATCCCAAACCATATTGTGTGTCAACGCCGCTCGGCAAAATAACAGAGGTCCAGATAATTTTTTTTGATTTTTTAGATAATATTTTAGTACCGTATAAAGCATTATCCCATTTTGCCATATCTGCCGCTGATGAAAGCAAGCCACCTGCGCCAAGGGTTGATGAGGTTTCGGTGGCATTTCGATTTATAAGATCGCCCTTTTTATTAACCCAATATCCTTCGGCGCGGTTTTTAATAATCGCTTCTGGGTCAGCCATTCGTGTCGAACTCATGTGCAACGGATCAAAAATACGTTTTTTAAGAACTTGCCCAAGCGGCAGTCCTTCGATCCTCTCGACAATCATACTGAGAATAAAATAGCCTGTATTACTATAATAATAACCTTGGCCCGGTTGAAAATCCACGGGTCGTCCTTGGGCGATTTTAATTACATCTTCGGGCGTTAAACGAAAACGGTAAACATCATAAGTATAAATTTCTTCGTAATCTGGAATACCTGATGTGTGAGTGAGGAGCTGCTGGATGGTAACACCAAGCCAATCACTAGGCAGGGACGGTATATATTTATGAATTTCATCATCAAGACTAAGACGGCCTTCTTCCACTAAAAGCATAACCGCGGCCGACACAAATTGCTTGCTGATAGAGCCGATTTCAAAAAGTGAGTTTTCATTTACCGGCACCGATAATTCTACATTTGCGAGGCCATAAGTTTGCAGATGTTTGATCTTTCCTTTTGAGGCGACGGCAATAAGGCCACCGGGAATATTATTTTCTGCCATATATGTTTTAATCTGATCATCCATTTTGGCTAAAGCGTCCGAGCTTGGCTCAACCACTTGTGCAGAAACATTAAAAATTCCAAAAAATAACGAAATTAAAACAATATTGATAAATTTTATAATCATGATTAATCCAGTTTCTTGATTTTTATATTGCGGTACCAGACAGGATCGCCGTGGTCTTGCAAGGCGATATGTCCCACTTTATTTTGGCCAAAACCGGGCCAGTTTGCAAATTTACTATTGGCAATCAACGCCGCCCAATTGTCGTCCCACAGGGTGGTTCTAACCACCATCTGACCATTTAGCCAATGTTCTAAGACATTATCTTTGACGATAATCCGTACCGTATTCCATTGACCAACGGGGTTTGAAGCATCAACCGAACTTGCAATCATATCATAAAGGTCGCCCGCCTTATGTTTGACGATATGACCATCGGCATGACCGATATTATCAACCACCTGCATTTCTGGGGCGTTATAATAAACATTGGAAAATTTCTCATCTTCTACTGCATGATAAAAAATACCGCTGTTTGAGCCTGATGCGACTTTCCATTCAAGGTTTAATTCAAAGTCACCATATTGATCTTTACTGACGATATCGCCGCCGCTACCGCCGCCCGTCCCCAGAACTTTTGGGTTAAAATAAAGCGCGTCACCTTCAATCTGCCATTGTTGATCAATTGTGTCAGTATTATAGCCCTTCCACTGGTCTAAATTTGTACCATCAAACAATATTTGCCACTGATTATCATCAGAAGCCTGCCCTTGGTTCGCCCCTAAAGAAATAAGTGCTACGGCACCGATCAATAATATGAATTTAATTTTAGGAAG
>CALDNY010000086.1 GCA_937914685.1 uncultured Kordiimonadaceae bacterium | reverse complement strand
TCCTAAAGATAGGAATGTTTCCACTATCAAAAACATTATCATAAGTGCTCTGTTTATCAATGCGATCGCGGTTTGCAATGAATAATGTCTTCCAAACACCTAGAGAACCTATTTTAGAGGTATAGTCACCGCCTATTTCCCACTTTTGAGATTTTTGATCCTCTTTCCAATATTGTAATTGTTCTGGTTGGTTTAAATCTTCGGTAAATCTGGGTTCATATTTATCATAAATCGCCGGTTCAAATTGCCCGTTCAAGCGAAATTCATCGCCATTATCCATATTGTAGGTAAGGTTACTGTTGAATTTTAATGTTTTAAAAACATTGTCAGTCTTTCTACCCGATTGTGCGAAAAAATCCCCCGCTGGCGTATAATCTTTATCAAGACGATGCTCAATATGTTCCCCTTGTTTTGCACTAGCGCCAAAAATATACTCTAAATTACCGCTTGAGCCATTATGTGAAACCAACAAATCTGGTGAGAATTTATAACCATCCGAATAACGCCCCCCCATTTTCCAGAATGTGCTTGAATTCGAAGTGCCCTCTTCCATCACCACATTCACCACAAGACCCTGACTTTGCACATCAAGGTCACTTGATGCACCACGGATAATTTCCACGCGCTCCACTGTTGAGGCTGAAATTCTTGCTAAAGTATCGCTGATATTATTGGCTTTACCAGACAAGCGTTTGTTATTGATCAATATCTGATCGCCACCAGAGCCAAAGCCACGCTCAGACTTACCACCGCTATTGGTACCGCCCCCATTTGATCCTTTTTTACTTTTATCAATGATGGCTTGAACGCCGGGAACACGCTGTAACATATCTAACAATGTCACAGGATCAAATTTAGCAAAATATTCTTTATCGTAAGTAACAACTGAACTATCAGCATGGACATCTTCGCCCGCAATGGCCTGTGAGATCAAAAGACCATCAATGCTAAAAGGAGTAGAGCAAATTAATGCAAAAGCAATCAGTGATTTAAACATAATTTACTCAATAGTTGATAGTGAACCAATAAAATCTATTGGTATATTTATGTTATTATATATCAGAATATTATAAAGCAGGCTAATTAAACTTCATCTTTATCATAATAGAGCCGTACCACATGTTCGGCTTCGGCGAAAAAGAGCCACCGTTCAGCCATCATCCCACCCAAACATATTATTGTGATTAAAATATCAATGCTAAAGACCATATAAAGCAATATGGCAGGCACGATAAAGCCGCAGCCAAGGGCAATCCAGCGCATAAGAGCACGGCGGCGTGGGCATAAGTTATAGCCCATTTCCCGCTCTAGATAATTTTTCTGAGAGTGAGCCGGCTCAAACGGTTTAGCACGGCCAAAATCAGCAAGACCAAGCGCATCTTCTCGTTTATATTGCCCCCGATGCTTATCAATATAAATCCATGTTATGATTTTCACCAACAGGCCAATCAATAATAACGCCGAAACCAGTCTGTAATGCTGCCACCCTGCGATCATAATATAGGCTACACCACCAGAAGATAAGGCAAAAACCTGATAGCCAATAATCACCCAATTATTATGCCAAGCCGGAATTGATTTAAGAGACGCGTAAATCATACTGGTGGTAAATAGTGTCGCCACTGCCCCTAAAATGCCAAGCACAGCCATTGGTGTGATTAAATATTCAAAACCAAGCTTTAAGTAAGTTTCGCCACCAATAAAAATAATGGGACCAAACGTTAACACAGAAAGCACCCCTTCACGGCTAAGCCATGATGAGCGCCATTGGCTAAAGGCGCGCCACGCCCGTTCAGGATGACCAAGATGTAAGGTTGATGAAACAAGCCCAATGCCCACTAAGATGGTCGATAAAGCTGTTCCAGAGACTATTTCCATATCACTTGGGGGGGAGGACGCAAAAACAAGATTAGCACAAAGCCAGATAAATAAACCATAGCCCATGCCGGAAAAAGTTGTGAATATAATAACTGATAACGCTGGATGCATGGTCTTATCCTGTAAAATCTAATGTGGCCCATTTCATAAGGGCGTCTTTAATATTAGTAACTTTTTGATCCAATTTTTTATTTTCCGCAATCTCGCGTTTACGCGGCGGTAAATATTGGTTGACGGGTTTTGTCTTCATTTGTGGGAATAACTCACGTGCATCATTCTCTGCCGCGAGCAGTGATACGTTTGATGCAGGGTCAGCAAAATCACCAAAATGACGCGCCCCTGCCGGACATGTTGAAACACATGCCGGAACACGGCGTTCTTCGGGGATATTTTCATCATAAATTTTATCCACACAAAGGGTACATTTTTGCATGACCCCCGCTGAAGTATCATATTCACGCGCCCCGTACGGGCAGGCCCAAGAACAAAGTTTACAACCAATACAAACATCTGGATTAACAAGGACAATACCATCTTCGCTTCGTTTAAGGGACGCGCCCGTTGGACACACCGTAACACAAGGCGCATCTTCACAATGAAGACATGGTTTTGGGAAATAAACCGTCCGGTCCACTTCATTTTCTTTTTTAAATTCATAACTATGAATTCGGTTATACCAAACACCGCTAGGATCATCGCCGTAAGGTTTTAAATCCTCCATAGGGCCAGTGATGCCGCTGGTGTTCCATTCTTTACAATTAACCGCACAGGCATGACAACCAACACAAATGTTAAGATCAATCAGTAAGCCCAGTTTTTTATCTGTTTTTTCGGGAAGACAAGTCATTTTACTTCTCCCCTTTATCTATAGTTGTGCCCAAAGAACGTTCATATTCATTAAAGCTTTTTTCTTTTTCAAAACCATAGCGAAGCACGTCAGGTCTGGAAAATTTCACATGAGGTTTATAAGCGGGCATCATGGGTGATGTTTCCCCATTATTTTCAGCTTTATTATCGCTGCTGATTTTTTCAATTTTCACTTGGGTATCAAACCATGCGCCTTGGCCCGTAACCGGGTCGGAGTTTGAGCGTACTTCACCTTCGTCAGTGGTTATATTTTCTGAAATAACATGATTAAGCAAAAATGCCTGTTTAAATTCAGGAGAATTTTCATCAAGCGCCCAAGCCCCGCGACGTTTGCCGATGGCATTCCATGTCCAGACCGTGTCTTTATTGAGCCCTTCCATGAATTTCACCTGCACTTTTACTTGACCATGCGGGCTTTTAACCCAGACCCATTCGCCGTCTGCTATATCTTTATTTTTTGCCGTTTGGCTATTGATATAAAGATAATTTCGCGATGTTAATTGGCGTAACCAAGCATTTTGTCCGCCCCATGAATGATACATATGCGCAGGACGTTGCGTTAACGCAGAAAGCGAATATTCATCACTATTTCTATCCACTAATTCTTGAGGTGGATACCATGTAGGGACAGGGTTGAAATATTTTTTAATGCGTGCGCGCGCATGTTCTGGTGGTACATGATCACCGTGACCATCGGCCGCCAGATGGAATTTTTGCAACATTTCATTATAAACATTGAGAATAATAGGCTCTGGCGCACCCATCCAGCCCATCTTTGTTGCGGTTTCCAAATAGGCCTGATTAGCAAAACGGTTATATTGCTCATGTGGTTCTAACGCAAATTCCCAATAACAACCATTATCAATATATTTTTGTAACTGGTTTGGGTTTGGCGCTCCTTTACCTTGACTGTTACCATCTTCACCGCGCCAGCCTGATAATGGCCCAACGCCCGGTGCACGTTCATGGCCGCTAAGATAGTCTTTATAACCATCAGGATATAGCGGATTGCCTTCGTCGTCGACCATACCCGGCAATCCCAGACGGGCGCCAAGATCAAGAACAACATCTTGAAATGCTCTCACGTCTCGGTCTATTTCTAAAACAGGTTGACGGATTGAATCCGCAGCAGCCTCCGCCGTGCCAATAGGTCGGTCTAGCATGGAAATAGCATCCCACCGTTCCAGATAAGTGGTATCGGGTAAGATTAAGTCGGCATAAGGAACTGTTTCTGAATAAAAGGCATCTGAATAGATGATATAGGGAATTTTATAATCGTCGGTCTCGGGATCTTTATCGGTCATATATTTAATGGCATTTTCCACATTCATCGATGAATTCCACGCCATATTAGCCATATACATAAAGAGAACGTCAACTTTATAAGGATCACCCGCCCACGCATTATGAAGCGCCATATGCATCATGCCATGAATAGCAAGGGGATATTCCCACGAAAATGCTTTATCCAATCGTGTTGGCTCGCCGTTTTCATCAACGGCCAAGTCTTCTGGACCCGATGGAAAACCTAAAGGTTCTAGGCTTAAAGACTGCATTGGCGCGGCGGATACTTTAGCCATTTTTTTATGAGGAGGGCAAGGTCGCGGAAATGGCGGTTTATAACGGAATGAACCTGGACCATCAATCGCCCCAAGCAGCATTTGCAACATGTGAAGCATACGACAAGTTTCAAAACCGTTTTTATGGGCGGCAATGCCGCGCATCGCATGAAAAGAGACGGGGCGTCCAACGATTTTATCGTGAGTTACACCGTAACTGTCAGTCCATTTTTGCTCAATGGTAATTTCTTGGCTAAAAGCCACTTCTGCCATTTCAGCGGCGATACGCTCTATATCTTTTGCGCCAATGCCTGTTTGTTTTTCCACTGCCGCAAGATCATATTTATCACCCATAAATTCTTGGGCAATATGCTGGAATGCAGGAACAACCTTTGTCCCGTCCTCAAGATTATATTCTCCGACCATTGCGGGTTTAGATTTGCCAACTTTCATGGCGGTAATTTTTTCTAAACTGCTATCATAACATAGCGGCGCACCATCGCTATCACGAGCAAAAAGTCCGTGCTGTGCTGAGCCTGGCTTATCAATAACCAACCACGGGCTATTGGTATAACGAATGAGAAATTGCCAGTCTATTTTTTCTGCTTTGAGCAGCTCGGCGATCATGGCGCCAATAAAAAGCCCGTCAGTGCCGGGGCGAATACCAAGCCATTCATCGGCAATGGCCGCATAACCCGATTGAATAGGATTTACGGAGACATATTTCGTGCCCTTGCGGGATTTAATAGTGCCGATGCCTTTTTTGATGGGGTTTGAATCGTGATCTTCGGCAACACCAAACATCATGAAATATTTAGTCTGATGCCAATCCGGTTCGCCAAATTCCCAGAATGAACCACCAATAGTATAAAGACCTGCTGCCGCCATATTGACCGAACAAAAGCCGCCATGAGCTGCATAATTATTAGTCCCAAACTTAGCAGAAAACCAACCCGTTAATGCTTGACTTTGATCGCGTCCTGTAAAAAAAGCTAACCGCTTAGGATCTTTTTCTCGTACGGCTCGTAGCTTACCTTCGGCAATATCCATGGCTTCGTCCCATGAAATTTCCTTAAACTCCCCGCTACCGCGCGGGCCAACCCGTAACATGGGTGCCGTTAGTTTAGCCGGTGAATATTGTTGCATAATTCCCGCAGAACCCTTGGCACAAAGCACCCCTTCATTGACAGGATGATCAGGATTTCCTTCAATATATTTAACCCGACCATCTTTAAGATGCACATTGATACCGCAACGACAAGCACACATGTAACAAGTCGTCGTTTTAATCTCTATTTTACTATTTTCATTCATTTACGATTAAACCAAACTTTTTTACCAGATCATATTTTCTTTAACTTCGAAATTGCATTATGTGATTTTCCATCAAAATTACAACTATTTTGTCATTAATTTACAGTGCCATTTAGTCATAATTCACTAGACAGTGAAAAAATGTTATGATATTACGTTTCAAATTACAAAAATGTAAACACCGTATACATTAAACTATTTTAAGGAATAATCTGTGAACATATCTAAGAATGCCCTTATCGGCATAACACTTGCAACATTGATGTCCACGAGTGCCCTTGCCCAAGAAGCAAACACCGAAGGAAACTCATCAACGGTGACCTATAGCACAGATTATTTTGCCCAATATAAACCCGTAACCCTTCACGATATGCTGCGTAGCGTACCCGGCACAGCATCTTTGCTTGCTAAAGCGGACGAAGAAGTAACAGGACGAGGCGTTCGTGGCTTTGGCTCTGACGGTGACCAAATTTTAATTGATGGCAAAAGAATTGCTGGCAAGTCAAATTCCCTTGGTCTTCAATTAAAACGTATTCAAGCCTCTTCCGTGAGCCATATTGAATTAATTCGCGGCACAAAAGCAGGCCTTGATGTTCAAAGTGAAGGCTTGATCATTAATGTTGTGATGAAAGCAAACGCCTCAAAATCAAATACAGTATGGACAGTTGGCGGATCTTATGCACAAGACGGAAAAATAAACCCTATCACCAAAGCGACCCATACAGGCGAGCTAGGAAAAATAAAATATTCAGCGGGTATTGATTTAGAATTCATTGAAACGCGCAAACATTTTGCCGATAGTCTTTTTAATGCAGCCAATGTTCAAACAGAAAACAACGCCCTGACAAATAACAAAGATAGAAAGAAAATTTTTCTCAACACCAATATCGAATATACTGCTGAAAATTCTGATATTCTTCGCCTGAATGGACAGATTGAATTTGATGACCAAGACACTATTGAAATAGACAATCAAAATTTGCTGCTTGATGGTGACACAAACATTATCGATAGAGACCAAGTCCATAAACCACTTCATTGGGAATTTGGCGGCGATTACCAACATCGTTTCGAACAATTGGGCCTCTTAAAATCTGTTTTTGTTGTCAATCACGGTAACCATGATTTTGACACAGTATATAAAGCCGCTTTAAATGATGCTCCTCTTGCCATTACCAGCGGCAATTTATACAAACGTACCCACGGTGAAAAAATCTTCCGCTCATCACTTACCAACACATTCGCCAAAGTTCATACAATTGAAATGGGCGGTGAAGTGGCGATCAATGATACAGGAACCGCAAGTACAAGTACGGACGCCAATGGCGTCATAAACTTACTCTCTCAAGATGATATTTCAATACAGGAAGTCCGCTATCAAGCCTTTGTCAGTCATAATTACGCCGTTGCCTCTAACATTTCATTACAAAGTTCATTGAATGCAGAATGGTCAGAGATCACACAAAAAGATAACATTCACGCGGCAAACCCTGATTTTAGTAGAAAATTCTTTTACCTAAAACCAAGAATGAATTTACGTTATGATGTTGATAAGCAAAATCAATTCAGATTAACAGCAGAGCGCAAAATCAGCCAGCTTGATTTTGGATCATTCGGCAATAAATTTGACGCTGAAGATAATGAAATTGATGCTGGTAATCCGCTTCTAAGTCCAGAAGATCGCCTAGAATTCTCAGTGGCCTATGAAAATCGCTTTGTTGATGACCAAGGCTCCATTGCTATCAAAGCATTCTATTATAAAATTCGTGATCATATTGCCAGAATTGGCAAACCCGACCCCATCAATAACCCAACCAATGATTACCAGCTCGCCACCAAATCACTGCCGGGCAACATTGGAAATGCCAAGGAATATGGTGTTGAAGTTTTAGCCAGCAGGCGTCTAAAAGCAATAGGTCTTCCTAATGCCATTGTCAGTGGTAAATACACCTATACAAAAACAGACGTGATGGATGCCTTTCTTAAAATCTCAAGACCCCTTAAATATAAAAAGGAACATGAATGGATGGTCAATTTCCAACATGATTTGGTGGAACAAGGCGTCTCATACGGCTTTAACATCACCAACAAAGGTTTAGCGGGCATGGGCGGAAGCACAGTTGGTTACTTTACGGATGTAACAGAGCAATGGGTAAAAACAAACAAACCAAGAGCAACATTTTATGTTGAACAAAAAGTGTTCGGTAATATGAAACTTAGACTAGATTTGAAAAACATTCTCAAAGCAAAAACCGCTTATCAAAAAACCAAATATAACGGCAATATTTCGCAAAATAGTGTTTTATTTAATGAATTTAGAAAAGCATCCGAGCAACGTATATTTAAACTAACCCTGCAAGGGACTTTCTAGAAAAATAGTTCCATAAAAATTTAACATCAGCCGGGCAAATTAATTTTTGTCCGGCTTTTTTGTGCCCCCTTTACTAAATGGTTTCCTGCGTCCATAATAATAAAAAAATCACAGACATATAGAGGGAGTATATAATGCGACAAATTATTGCCATTTTATGGATATCATTGATGATTGCCACATCAGCATCCGCCGAAGATAGTGCAAAAATTACGGCCTTAAAAAATGATGTTACAAAAGGCGTGGAGGCAAAAAGCAAATTATCACAAGAAATTATTGATAGTCTATTTAGCTTTTCAGAGCTGGGCTTTCAAGAGTATGAAACCCAGCGTTATATTAGCGAAATATTGGAAAATAACGATTTCAAAGTCCAAAAAGGCGTGGCAGGCCTTCCGTCTGGCTGGTGGGCCACATGGGGGTCAGGTCATCCTATCATTGCCCTAGGCACTGATGTTGACGGTATTCCAAAAGCCTCGCAAAAACCCGGCGTTGCTTATAAAGATCCCCTAATCGAAGGGGCGCCTGGTCATGGTGAGGGGCATAATTCTGGCCTTGCGGTTCATATTACAGCCGCCCTCGCCCTAAAAGAAGTAATGGAACGGGATAAAATACCCGGCACCATTATCATTTGGCCCGGCATCGCCGAAGAACTTTTGGCAGGGAAAGCATTTTTTACCCGTGAAGGATTGTTCGATGATGTAGATGCGGTGCTGTTTACCCATGTGGATAGCGGTCTGGGAGTAAGTTGGGGACATGCGCGCGGCACAGGATTAATTTCAGTTGAATATACATTTAAAGGGGAAGCCGCCCACAGTGCGGGTGCGCCGTGGCGCGGTAAAAGTGCTCTTGATGCAGTCGAATTGATGAATGCTGGCTGGAACGCGCGGCGCGAACATCTTCACCCATTACAGCGCAGTCATTATATTATTTCTGACGGCGGAGATCAGCCAAATGTGGTGCCTCAAACCGCCTCCGTCTGGTATTATATTCGCGAAATGACCGCGGAAAAAATTCTGATAAATTATGAAAAACTTAATAAAACTGCCGATGGTGCGGCTCTTATGACCGACACCACGGTAAGTCACCGCGTGGTTGGTGGGGCCTGGCCACGCCATTATAATAGACCGATGGCTGAAGCCGTTAATGACAATATGACCGCTGTTGGCATGCCCATCTGGGACGAGAAAGACCAGATATTTGCCAAGGCTGTTCAAAAATTAGCCGATACAGAACAAAAAGGGCTCGACACAGAAGTGTCCGGTCTAAGCGCACCGTCTGAATATCCTGTTAGCGGCGGCTCAGATGATATTGGTGATATTTCATGGTTGGTACCGACCATCAATTTAAATTATCCATCAAATATCGGTAGTTTGGGGGGGCATAACTGGCGTAACACCATTGCCATGGCCACACCAGTTGCCCATAAGGGCGCGCAGGTTGGCGCTAAAGTTATTGCGAGAACCATGATTGATTTATTGATGAAGCCTGAATTAATTGAAGAGGCCAACAAATATTTCAATGAAATACAATTAAAAGACACCACATATGTGCCATTCATCAGTGCAACCGAAAAACCAGCCATTGAAAAAAATGTAGCTATTATGGCAAAATTCAAACCGGCCCTTAAAAAGCTATATTATGATCCAAGCAAATATGACACTTATATGGAACAGTTGGGCATTACCTATCCCACCTTGCCAAAAGAATGATAAAATTCAAAAGGGCAGTTTTAAACTGCCCTTTTTTTAAGCTTACTATTGATGAAATAGAGAAGGCTACCGACTGCAATAAAGCCAAATAGATAAATCCAATTTCTAGGCTCCGCTTGCGTCATAGCGAACAGACAGACCAATAAACCAACAAGCGGAATTAAATATCCAAACGGTATTTTAGTGGCGTTTTTTAAAGTTTGCGCGTCGGCATTTCTTCTAACGGCAGGCAAGGCAAGAATACAGATGGCATAACCAAACATTCTCGCCAATGCCCCCGCAACCGCCAGATAGACAAATGTACCAGAAATGGCCAGTAAAAATACAAATGCGGCTTGAAATATCAATGAATTTACTGGGGTGCGGTATTTTTCATGTACTTTACCAAACCAAATGGGTAACGAGCCATCATGGGCCATCGCAAACGTCGTTCGCGAGGCAAAAATTACAATCCCCGTGACATTGCCCAATATAGAAAATATGGCGGCAAAAATAATAATCACACCGCCAATTGGCCCCATAAGCGAGCGACCTAATTCTATAAGAGGCGCGGCCCCATTATTAGGAGGTGCGACAGAAACATAGACCAATTGAATAATGAAATAAATCAATGTGATGACCAAAAATACTATAATCAAGGCGCGTGGTATTGTTTTCTTTGGATTTTTAGTCTCCCCCGCAGATGCCAACACCGATTCAAATCCCGTAAAGGCAAAGAAAATGAGCAAAATAATTGTTCCGGCATTATCGAACGTTGGCAGATCATGAGGCAACAAATCCGCCGGTGTAATATATTGAAATCCCAACAACATCATAAGCAGCAACGGCACAAGTTTTAAAAATGTTAGTATATTAATCGCATTAATTGCTTTTTTAATACCAAGTATATTTATGATCAAAAGAGTAGCAACGATGATAAAAATCATAATATTACGAGTGAGACCGCCGGACGCGCCGTCCCATAAATAGGCAGCATAATCAAGCAACAAATTAATGTTAGCAGCAAAAGCCGCCACCCGCCCCACATAAAGCAACCACCCTGTTTGAAAACCGAGCAACGGCCCATAAACACTTGAAACATAAACAACGGGACCACCTGTATTACTAAAATAACTGGCAAGGCTGGCAAACGTCCAAACAACTGTGATGATTAAAATACCAGAAATAATAAACAGCCACGGACTAAAGGCTCCCGCCACATCAAGCAATCTACCTGGAAGGCCAAAAATACCCGCTCCAATTATCCCATTAAGAACCAGAAAGCCCACGGCTAATGGTCCAATATCACGTTTTAATTTAGCTTCACTCATTTTATCATCTATTCCGACGGAGCTTTGTTAAATTTGCTATTGATAAAATAAAGAAGGCTACCAAAAACAATAAAGCCGATTAAATATTTCCATGAATTCATGGTCGATTGAGTGGCGGCCAGCAAACAGATTACCAACGCAATGCCTGGAATAAGATAGCCACCTGGTAAAGTGGTCGCATTTTTGCGAGTTTCAGGATCGGCCTTTTTACGAATAATAGGAAGCGCTAGAATACAAACTGAGTAAGCCAGCATTCTTGATAACGCACTGGCGACCGCCAAAAAGACAAAGGTCCCAGAAATAGCCAACAAGAATGAGAAAACTGCTAAAAATATAATCGAATTTGCAGGGGTATTATATTTTTTATGAATTTTTGAGAACCATTTAGGTAATGAGCCATCTTCAGCCAAAGCGAATGTCATGCGAGGTGCCGCAATGACGATACTTGCGGCATTGCCCATGATAGAAAACACGGCGGTAAAGATAATGACCACCGCGCCAATGGGGCCCATTAATAGGTTACCCAACGTCACAAGCGGCACTGAATCGTTACTAGTAGGTTCCACTGAAATATATACCATCTGAATAATAAAATATAATGCGGTGATTAAAAGTACCGTTGTAATAAGAGCACGCGGCAATGTTTTCTTCGGATTCTTAGTTTCCCCCGCTGTCACTAACGCCCCTTCAAACCCGACAAAAGTATATAAAATAAGTAGTGCCGTTGCCCCTACATTATCAATTTTAGGAAACTCTGTTGGCAAAAAGACTTCTGGTGAAAAATACTGAAAGCCAAGCAATAATAGAATAATCAGGGGAACTATTTTTAAAAAAGTTAGAATATTAATCGCATGAACTGCTTTTTTAATCCCCAATATATTGATCACTGCAAGGCCGCCAATGATTAAAAAGATCAACATAATTTTGATCCCTTCACCTGATGCGTCTTCCCAAACATAGGCCAAATAATTAACCAGAACATTAACATTGGCAGCGATGGCCGTGACCCGACCCATATAAAGAAGCCAACCAGTTTGAAAGCCAACAAGTGGTCCAAAACCACTTGATGCATAAACAACTGGGCCACCAGTGTTAGTAAAATAGCTGGCCAAGGCCGCAAAAGTCCAAACAACCATGATCATAAAAGCGCCGGCAATAATGAATAGCCAAGGACTAAACATACCTGCCTGTTCAAATAATTTACTCGGTAACCCGTAAATTCCCGCGCCGATCAATCCGTTGAGCACAAGAAAGCCCGCACCAAGCATTCCAATATCACGCTTAAGTTTCGCGTCATTCCCTGACGCGGGTTTTTCGTTACTCATATTTTCCCCTAATTTTATTTTATTGATTTTTAATATGTTATTGTAGAAACATAGTAAAAAATGCGCCATAAATATAACAAAAAATATTTTTACTTTAACTTTGGTTATAATCCCATAATATAAGAACAATATTTTCAAATAAAGGGTAAGAAATTTATGTCATTAGGACTGGTTAATAGGAAAGAAAAACAAAAACAGCGCAATAGGCAAGCTTGGGCCCTGATTAAGTTCATTTTCTTGGTCAGTTTTTTTGGCGGCACTGGTTATTACGCCTATGAAGCAGGCGTTTCCGTTGCTAAAGACGAAGCATTACGCTGGAAAGCTCAACATGATACGCAAATCACCGAAAATGAACGGCTTAAAATTGAACTGGGCAAAGATAAAGCAACACTAGACCAGTTATCACAACTTATGCCTAATCAAAAAATAAGAAACCTGCTCGTCGCCGTCACAGAAAGAGCAAATTCAGGAGTTGATATTAGCCGCATGGAAACGGTAATACGCGGCCTATCCAAAGATGCCCAATGTTCAAATGAAACAGATACCAAAAGATTTATTGTACTGACCTCTGTATCAACGCAAGACATCTCTACTGCCAGTTTTTACCGTGGATTGATAACTTTATCCGGCCACGGAAGTCCTACCACTAATGAAGATGGAAACCCCGAAGCCTGGTTTGATACCGCAAAGGAAGTGACTATCAGCTTTATGTTGCCGGGGGGAGAGCAGCAAGACATAAACGGCCCTTTGCCACTTTATCATAGTGTTATCGCCAGTGGCTCTGAATATCGCTTTAGCATAACGTCAGGCCGCGTTAGCTTCGCCGATGTCAGCGTGCAAAAATGTGCCCTTTAAAGATCAAGTGGATCAGCCTCATCACGCCACGCAATCATATGCGGATGCGACATCATATGATTGCAATAATGTTGTAACTTTTCACTTAGGGCCACTTGATAGGTGTTAAAGCGCGATACAACTGGTGCAAACATCATATCGGCTATGCAATAATTTCCAAATAAATAAGGGCCAATATGGGCATACTTATCACGAGCGTCTGTCCAGATATCAATGATTCGGTCAATATCAGATTTTAAATCCTCTGTGATTTCTGGCATTTGTAGGCTGTTACAAAATGCCATAGGCATTAAGGTCCGCAATGTGGCAAACCCCGAATGTAGTTCAGCGCTCACACAGCGTGCGTGGGCCCGCATTGAAATATCATCGGGCCAATATGCTTTTTGCGGATATAGATCATTTAAATATTCACAAATTGCCAAACTGTCCCAGATAAGATGATCGCCATGAATAAGTGTTGGCACTTTACCCGCAGGAGTTAATCGCAATAGAGCCTCTTTATCAAAACTTGGTCTTAATGAAATAAGAATTTCTTGATAAGTCACATCGGCATGCTTTAAAGCAAGATAAGCACGCAATGACCAGCTTGATATATTTTTGTTGCCGATGATTAAAGTGAAGTTTGACATAAAATTATCCTAACAATTCTAGAAAATTAATATTAATATGAGAAGATAACTCAGATTAAAAGGATTTCAAGTGTTCAATTATATTAATCGTGGCCCAATTCCATCTCTAAAATCAGGCTCATCAAAAAAAACCATACCGATTATACTCGTGGCGAATGAGGATTTAAAAAAATGGCAACAAAGTCTTAGCAATAACCAACAATCTTGGTTGAAGCTAAATGATTTTAACGCGACATCAGGAGAAATTCTTTTATTCATTGCAAATAATGGTGCCGTTGATTTTGTCGCCGCCGGCATGGGAGAAAATAATAGTTCAACAATCGAACAAGACCCTATTGAGCCATGGTTATTTTCTAAAATAGCAAAATCTGTTCCAAAAGGCACTTATCAAATTTCAAATATATTAAATGATCGTGATGCCAATAGTGCCGCCTTTGGTTGGGCTATGGCTCATTATAAATTCAGTGTTTATTTAAAAGAAACTAAACAAAAACTCTCCATCTTAACAGTCCCTAAAAACTGTGACATTAATTTCGTAAGTCATATGGTTCGGGGAAGCACATTATGTCGCGATCTTGTCAATACGCCCACCTGTCATATGGGCCCAGATGATCTTGGCGAAGTCTCCAAAAGTCTCGCCCGAGAATTTAAAGCAAAAATCACCATAATAACGGGTGCCGCATTACTTAAAGCCGGATTTAATACAATCCACACCGTTGGTCGTGCCGCTGAAAAAGAACCAAGATTAATTGACATAACATGGGGTAATCAAAAGGCCCCTAAAATCACTTTGGTCGGTAAAGGTGTTTGCTTTGATACAGGTGGTCTTGATATTAAACCATCAAATTCTATGTTAAATATGAAAAAAGATATGGGCGGCGCAGCTCACGTTTTAGGGCTTGGCCAAATGATTATGGAAGCAGGGCTTAATGTGCGATTGCGTATTTTAATTCCTGCTGTAGAAAATAATATTTCTGCAAATGCTTTTCGCCCCGGCGATATTATCAAAAGTTACCACGGTACGACCATCGAGATCGGCAATACAGACGCGGAGGGCCGCTTGGTCCTTTGTGACGCTCTTGCCTTAGCCAGTGAAGAAAATCCTGATTTATTAATGGATTTTGCCACCTTAACAGGGGCCGCACGCGTTGCCCTTGGCACCGATGTCCCTCCCTATTTCACCGATGATCAAAGTTTAAACTCTGAACTTTTAAGTCGGTCAAAAAATCAATGCGATCCCCTTTGGCCTCTGCCTTTATATGATCCTTATAAAGAACTTCTATCGAGTTCTATTGCCGATCTTAATAATGTGGCCAGTACGGGTTTAGGCGGCGCCATTACAGCGGCGCTCTTTTTAAAACATTTTGTCCCAAAAACTATTCCGTGGATTCATTTTGATGTTTATGCATGGAATGATCGCGAGCGTCCTGGCAGGCCTAAAGGCGGTGAAGCCATGGGGATAAGAAGCGTTTTTGACTATTTGGCAACCAAATTTAAGTCATAATTTCCACAACATTTAAATTAAAAAGTTGATAAATATTTCATTCCTTGGCACTATTTATAAAAATTAAATATATGGGTAAACATAAAAAGGGTAACTATGGAGTTTGAATTAAGCGGTCATGCAGGACTTCTTCTATGGAAACAAACATTAATAAATATTGTTCTAAGGAGAGGACCTGATCTTACAACACGTCAACTTAGCGTGATGCTTATCGTTTATCTTGAACCAAAAGCACACACGGTTCGAGGCTTGGCCGCTACCCTTAAGGTTTCTAAACCCGTTATCACAAGATGCATCGATAGTTTAAGCATGTTAGGATTGATAAAACGTGTTCGTGATCAGGATGATAAAAGAAGTGTATTTATCCAACGAACGGTCAAAGGGGCAGTCTTTCTTACTGATTTTGCTGAAATAATCGAGAAATCAAACGAAGAAGTGAAAACTAACAATTAAATTAATTCTTGGTGGGGTATGGCAAAAAAAACTTTAGATACGAGACTACATGCTTTTAGATCAGATATTGCAGATATTTCTCTGAAAAATAAAGTAACAGCAAAGAAATATATTACTGGCAAAAAATATCAGATGGCCCGTGGTATTACTAAACTGTTTAGAAAGCCTGATCAACAAGCGGTTACAGCAAGCCAGCTTCTTTACGGCGAATATTTCAATGTCTTTGAAATTAAAGAGGGCTGGGCCTGGGGCCAATCCTTAAAAGATGGATATGTAGGCTATTGCGCCGTGGACTGTTTAACCTTAGACCTCCATCAAACAACCCACCATGTCAGTGCCTTAAGCACTCATATTTATCCAAAACCAGACCTGAAATCTCATCCTGTTGATCAGCTCTATATGATGTCTGATGTATCGGTAGTCGACGAAAATCAAAAAGACGGTTTTCTACCTCTCGCTGATGGAAATTGGATTTATGCGACCCATATCGCTAAGGATTATGGTGTTGATCCTGTATCAGAAGCGTTGAAATTTCTCTATACACCCTATTTGTGGGGTGGACGCAGTAATGCGGGTATTGATTGCAGTGGCCTTATCCAAATTGCTTTCGCCTCCATCGGCATTCAAATCTCGCGTGATGCGGACCTTCAGGAATTGGAAATAGGCATCACCCTTGATGACAATGAAGTGCCCATACACGGTGATCTAGCCTTCTTCCCTGGTCATGTTGGAATTATGTTAGATGATATGCATCTTCTACATGCCAACGCCCATCATATGCGCGTCAGTATTGATCCTTTACATGAAGTCATTGACGTGGTGAGCTTTCAAACCAACAAACCACCGCTTACTTGCATTAAGCGAGTTTCTCTATGTTTATAAGAACCTGTTGATAAAAAAAGCCGCTGATGATTTTCAGCGGCTTTTAAAAGAATATTATTTTCAATAGTCAATTACATTGTTTCTGGCTCTGGCGCCGCAACCACCTCTTCGATAGCCTCTACAGCATCATCGACGGCCACAACTGGAAGATCCATCGGTGCTTCTGATAATGAACGAAGATAAAGAATTACCGATGCACGGTCACTCGCTTTTTTAAGTCCAGCAAAAACCATTTTATTTTTCGGTACAGCGTCTTTTGGCTTAGTCAAATATTGATTTAAAAATTCAAATGTCCAATTTCCTCCGTGAGAAAGCATCGCATCGGAATAAGCAAACTCTTCATTGGTGGCGAGGTCTCTGCCGACAACACCCCAGAGATTAGGGCCAATTTTTGCTTTGCCGCCATTTTCAGAAGTATGACATACGGCACATTTCTTGAAGACTGACATGCCTTTTTCCATACTCGCTGTTTGCAATAATTCTCCAATAGAACCTTCAGCAACCTGCTCCACATCAACCGCATCCCCTGCCGCGACTGCAGAAACTTCAATAGGATAAGCATTCGCTTCCATCAGGTCTTCATGAAAAATTACTTCAGATAAGTTATTGAGGCCAATAACTAAAAGAATGGCCATCAATATGCCCATTGCCAGTTTATTAAATTCAAATGAATTCACGGTAAATCCCCGTCAATATTAATAGTTAATCTTTAAAAAAGCATGTCACACCAGTCATATTTCTTGATAAAACTAATGAATCGTGTTGCTCAACTTAACTCTATGTA